>JAJRSW010000069.1 GCA_024278595.1 Fidelibacterota bacterium
CAAAATACTTTTCCCGGTTATCAAACTTGACGCCCCCGCAGAAAGTCCCTCCCCACACAATTGTCGGGATCTTCTACTCGCAGAGCGTTGCATTGAGTCCGTCGGCTGTGCTCAGGAACCGCCCTTCGACAGAGCTCAGGGACCACCTGTCGAAATGACTCGGAGTGTTGTTATTTATAGGTTTAGGTGTAATTGATATAAGTAGTTGTATTTATTGTATATAGGGTATATTCCATGTTTTTGCAAATCCTTTTTGCGAGGTCGTCAAACTTCAAGTTTTTAGCATAGTCCCGACAAACTTGTCGGGATAGGAACTTTTAATGTGCTACACTGAGTTCATCGAAGTGTGCTACACTGAGTTCATCGAAGTGTGCTACACTGAGTTCATCGAAGTGTGCTACACTGAGTTCATCGAAGTATAGCTATGGTTGAAATATTTAACGCAGGTAACAGCAAAAAGAACCTGACCTACCTGCGCTCTGCTACGGTAGGCGAGGCTTGGTTGCGACAATACATGGTTGACTCGACACTAGCCAGTTGGAAGTGTAATTGGTATAATCAGCTATCTGGGAAAACTCACCAATGGTGGTCGTCATCTTTGCAGTTTTTGCAATAACCGCGCAGTTATTGACAATTATTGGATCGAAAAGGCTGACGGTATATCCTGGAAAACCTGGCTGGCATCAGGTGCAAGGGTCATGTTGAAGGGGGTGAATAGACCATTTTCCGGTGCGGGATAGCTGCTTCATAGAAGATCTCACCCTGTGCTTTAAACCCTAATCTTGAATAAAAACTGATGGCTGAAACCTGGGAGTTTAGATAGATATATGCTTGGGGGTCAATTTTGTTGAGGATGAATGCCACCATGGCAGCACCCACGCCCTGCCCCCGAAAGGTCTCTAATACAGCAAAACGTTCGAGTTTATAGCCCTCCTCGGTCTCTCGCCAGCGCGCCGTCCCAACTGCCGCTCCAGCAAGCCGGGCAAGAATATGGGTTGAACAGACCTCGAACTCATCGTATTCAATCTCTGGTGGGACCTTCTGTTCGATCACAAATACCGTTTCCCGAATGCTTCTGGCACTTTCCATATCAAATTTATTTTGGATTAGCTTAATATTTAGCGCTGGTTTACCTGACATGGATCCGCTTTCGGTTTAGGTCTGCATCAATTCCACTCAAGATATAAAAAATGCCTTAGGCGACTAGAATTAAGTTGTTTTGATAATGACTCAATAGCTCCTGGCCAATCCAAGACTTGAATTGACTGGTTGCCAGATTACCTTTTAGGCCCATAATTATTAATCATAAGCAGCATTGATATAACGAGGAGTTATTTTGGTAAATCAAGCACCCCAGGGGAAATTAGGCGTTTTGATCCCCGGTTTAGGCGCCGTATCGACAACCTTTATTGCCGGAGTTAATAGTATCATGCATGGGCAAACTGCACCCATCGGCAGCCTGACACAAATGGGCACGATCCGCCTGGGTAAGCGGACAGAAAATCGCAGTCCTAAAATAAAAGAATTTGCCCAACTGGCAGATCTGAAAGATCTGGTCTTTGGTGCCTGGGATATCTTTGAGGACAATGCTTTTCAGGCTGCCTCAAAAGCACAGGTGCTCACTCCCCAGGATTTGGAGCTAGCCCGGTCTGCTTTAGAAAAAGTCAAGCCCATGAAAGCTGTTTTTGATCAGGATTTTGTAAAAAATCTGGATGGTCCCCATAAGAAATCCGCTGAGAACAAGCTGGTTCTGGCTGAAATGCTCATGGATGATATCAAAGCCTTCAAAAAGGCCAATAGAACCAGCCGAGAGGTTATGGTCTGGTGTGCCAGTACTGAGATCTATATCGAAGCATCAGATGTTCACAGTACCTTGGAAAAATTTGAGGCCGGATTGCTTAACAATGACTCCCGGATCGCTCCAAGCATGATCTATGCCTATGCAGCATTGAAAAGTGGGGTGCCCTTCTTTAATGGTGCTCCAAATCTGACAGTTGACACACCAGCTATAATCGAATTAGCCGAACAAACCGGTCTCCCTATTGCTGGTAAGGATTTCAAAACGGGCCAAACCTTGATCAAGACAATCCTGGCACCTGGTTTGAAATCCAGAATGCTTGGTGTGGAAGGCTGGTTCTCAACCAATATTCTGGGTAACCGGGATGGTGAGGTCCTGGACGATCCCAGTTCATTTAAAACCAAGGAAGTCTCCAAAAAAGGGGCCTTGGATTTTATTTTTCAACCGGAGGTGTATCCAGAGCTCTACCAGGATCTGTACCACAAGGTCCGGATCAACTATTATCCGCCCCGAGGGGATGCTAAAGAAGGTTGGGATAATATTGATATCTTTGGCTGGATGGGTTATAAAATGCAGATCAAAGTGGATTTTCTGTGCCGCGATTCGATCCTGGCTGCGCCCATCGTCCTTGACCTGGTACTGTTTGCTGATCTGGCTCTCAGACACAATAAGAAGGGTATTCAGGAATGGTTGTCATTCTACTTTAAATCCCCCATGGTTGCACCGGAGTTATATCCGGAACACGATATTTTTATCCAGCTTACTAAATTGAAAAACACCTTACGCTGGATGATGGGTGAAGATCTGATCACTCATTTGGGAAACGAATATTATGCTGACTGATCTTGATGGAACAACATAATCATGTTTAGTCGTCATAATATGATCGAAGCTTATTACAGGGTCGTAAAATTGCTGGTTGCCCGATCGCCCCTGGCAAGCATGAATCCGAATTCAATTTCCTTGATGGCTTCCGTGATCGGTGTGCTGGCCGGGCTGTTCTTCCTGGGTGGCCGAAGTGCCACCGCTGGTATTTTACTGCTTATCAGCGGTATCCTGGATACACTTGACGGCACCATCGCCCGCCTGGGTGAACGGTCAAGCAAGTTCGGAGCTGCCCTGGACTCAAGCCTGGATCGTTACGTTGAAATGTTCGTCTTTCTCGGGATCACCTATCATTTCAAGGACAGCCCCATGTTCTTTTGGTCATTCCTGGCCATCATGGGCTCCATGATGGTGAGCTATGTGAGGGCGCGGGCTCAATCGCTGGGTATCCAGCAGAATGTTGGTTTTATGCAACGTTTTGAGCGATTCATGATCCTGTCCGCCGGTGCTATTTTGAATCCCTGGGGACTGCAGGTCTGGGGCACTGAAATTGTATTTGAGCTGTCTATCATCATGCTGGCAATTGGGGCCAACTATACTGCTTATCAGCGCTTAATGATCGTGAAGCAGGTTGAGGAAGACCCTTCTGATCCCGACTGAAATAATTTCCATAGCTTCGGTGGTCATTGCCCAATACACAGTTGGTAAAAAAGCGGCTTTTCCCCTGGGGCTGGTGCTAGGGATGACAGCTTATGAAATTGCACTGATCGTTGTTATCAGTGAATTTGTATTGATGGCCTTTGTCCACCGTCTTTTTGGGGTGTCATTTGAACATTTTCGCTGGGCAAAATATTTGAACCAGCGGTTTGAACGAATACAGGATCATTTAAAGCAGGGGAAATGGACCTCCCGGCTGATACATATTGGTTGGTTCGGACCGTTATTCATTACCGCCCTGCCCTTTTCCGGTGGTGTGTGGACCGGTATGGCTCTTTCACGCGTCATGTCCCTTAGCACCAGAAAAACTGTGTGGTCAGTTGGGGCTGGAGCAGTGATTGGCTGTGGAATTTTCCTGTTGGCAGCGCTTGGTATACTAACCATAGTGGATCTCCCCCCGGCTTGAAAGACAGCTAATTGTGACTGGTTGAATTGGCATTACAGGAGTTTGGTTTGATATGAAAGTTTGGTTACGCAGATTTCAGAGCTTGAGGATTGAAGAAGTCATTTTTCTGATCTTCCTGATCCCTTCCATTACAATAACCATCAGCGCCAACTGGTATTTCTACACGACTCTTGGTGAAGATTCAAAAAAAATTGAGGGGGGTATCTGGCGCATCATAGTGACCCTGGTTTTAATGGGCATTTTTTACTGGTTCTTGTGGTTCAGACCTGAAAAGCGGCTCTTCAAATTCATCAGAGAAGTGGCACCCTTTATTTTCGCCATTGCGATTTATACCAATCTGCATGATACCATCCACTTTGTAAATCCCCGGGATGTTCATTTCCAGTTGAATGCCATTGATGAATGGATGTACGGTGTCTCGCCCACGGTCTGGGCAGAACAATTCTATCGACCCTGGCTGACTGACTGGCTTTCATTCGCCTACATGAATTACTTCTGGATCACTGTTATTCTGGTCCTCTACATGCATTATAAAAAGGAATACCGGGAATTCAGGACGGTCATGCTGACCATGATGCTATGTTACTATGGTGGTTACATATTGTATATAATTTTTCCGGCGGCCCCCCCCCGTTTAGCTCTGGCAGACCTGTATACAATCAATATTTTTAAGGGGACCTCCTTAATAACGGAAAGCGCCCGAGCGGTGGTAAATATCAGTGCTGCCTCAGCCAGAGGGGCTTTCCCCTCTCTGCATAGTACAATTACATTTTTGACACTGGGGATGGCCTGGCGGTTTCATAAGGGGCTCTTCTGGGCATTCCTGCCGATTGGGATTTCGCTGATTCTGGCAACTATCTACCTGCGTCACCATTATGTGCTTGATATCTATGCCGGAATCGTCCTGGTAACAGTTGTGTGGTATTTGACACCTCGGATCGATGCCTGGTGGCGTCGGTTTCAAACTAAGAGAGGTATCATCACCAAAAGCCCTGCTGTCCTTGCCCCAGGTGAAAAACCAAAGCCCGTACCCATTTCATAGAAAAACTATCGAGCTTTGAAGTTGGTCTCCATCCAAGCGCATTTTATTATAAATTTTTTGCTTGCAACCATCAAAACTATTGAGAATTAATTTATGGGCCAAGGCAGTTGAATTAACTAAAAAAACCCGATCGATTGATCGGGTTTTTTTGTGACTCCTAGGAGAATTGAACTCCTGTTGCGAGAATGAAAATCTCGAGTCCTAACCACTAGACGAAGGAGCCAGCTCATAAAGCGTTGCGAAACTAGAATAATTCAATCGAATCGCAAATATTAAATTTTCAAGTGTCTTTGGGTGAGCGATGGGGATCGAACCCACGGCCACTAGAGCCACAATCTAGCGCTCTACCTAACTGAGCTACGCCCACCATGCATACTTTAAAAAGCGGGTCAATATAGACGGGAGGAAATGCTACTCCAACCGCTTTTATCGTATGAATTTGGGCTGGTATTCAAGCCCAGAATATGCCAAGTACAGCTAGTTTTTTTTACCCGCTAATTACGCTAATTTCGCTAAATGGGCTCAGGTCGCAGGGGTAGCCAAACCGTATGAATGAGCTTCATTTATTTACAAAATAGGATTGCCGCATTCATTTCTCTCACTGGCAATGACTGAATAATCTATTCGTGAAATTCGGATAATTGGCGGTTCAAGAATATGTTAACCCAATTTTTTGGGGACCAGATTGCGCTTTAATTGTGTATACACCGGAATTCCAGCAGCATAATCTGGCCACAATTCGCCCTCGATCAACGGACGACAATAGGTTCGGAAGGCCTCCGTGACATGGAAACCATCTTCCCGGATATATTCTGGAGGAAGTACTTTTTCCTGATTGGCAATATTAGCAATATCAGTGTGTCCCACTGTCCAGGAATAGGGCGTGTCAGATTCTCTCACAATGGTTACCATTTGGCCATTAAGACCTTCTGCTGCCAGTCTGACCGCCTCTTTTCCAACTGCAATCGCCTGCTCCACATCTGTTCTGGAGGCAATATGGCGTCCAGAACGCTGGAAGTAATCCGGCAGGGCGTTGTGTACTTTGATACCCAGCTTATTTTTCAGCGTATTGGCAATAAAATCGCCTGCACCACCCAGTTGAGTATGACCAAACATATCCAGCGTTCCGGCATCGGCGACAAATTTACCAGCCTCATTCTGCAAACCTTCAGAGACAGCGATGACACAGTATCCGATCTTATTCCGAATGCGTTCCACCTCGGCTAGAAAGGCATCCTCCCTGAACGCGATCTCTGGCAGGAGGATGATATGAGGGCCTTCGTTTTCATTTTGACCCGCCATGGCAGTGGAAGCTGCGATCCAGCCTGCGTGCCTGCCCATGGTCTCAGCTACAAAGGCTTTGGTGCTGTCATGATGCATGGAGGCTACATCAAAGGAAGCTTCGCGTAGTGAAACTGCATTGTATTTTGCCACAGATCCAAAACCAGGGCAATTATCAGTTACCGGAAGATCATTATCAACAGTTTTGGGTACACCGATACAGCTAACATCATAGCCCATGTCGTGGGAAAGTTGTGAAATTTTATAGGCTGTATCCATGGAATCATTGCCACCATTATAAAAGAAATAGCGGACATCATGAGCCTTGAATACTTCAATGATTCGCTCAAAATCAGCCCGATTTTTTTCCAATGAAGGGAGCTTTTTCCGACAGGAACCAAAGGCACCAGCGGGTGTGTATGGCAAGCGTTCGATGTCGGCTGGATCTTCCTGAGCGATATCGACCAGATTTTCTTCCAGAACCCCGTTGATACCATAGAGACCACCGTAAATATTATCAATTATACCGGATTCCTGAGCGGCCTTAATCACGCCGTAGGCTGATCCATTAATGACGCTGGTAACCCCGCCAGATTGGGCGTAAACGGCATTCGCTTTAGTCATTACTTTATATCTCCAATTTTTTAAGCGCAACCACTGATTACACTGATATTTTATTACAACGCAGAAAACGATAATAACGAATCATTTTACTGGTCTGTTTATTTTCTATTTAGGCTCTGCATTGCATCTGTAGTAGATCACATTTATGCTACTATCTCAGTAAGCAAAAAAGATTCTTCGTTTCACTCAGAAAGACTAACACCTAACTTCTCACCCCTTACTAAAAAGCTACCAGTTTCGTGCTTTGCGGATGGCCTTGATGGCATATGGTGCCGCTGCTTCAGCCAGATCCAGAAGCTTTAAAGCGTATTGCTGAATCTCCCACTGAGCCCCGGGATGGATGCGTAATTCCACAAAATGGATCAAGTTGTGCAAATTTACCGTTGCATACATTTCGGTATACATATTCTGGGGAAGTACCATTCTCGCTTGTTCCCGGGCGACGCCCTGTTCAATCAGTTCCTCATAGAATTCAAAGGCCCGGGTTGTATGAGCGGAAACAATATCATGAATATTGCGACCATCTTTTGTCTCCGAAAGCAGCTTATCAGTGCTGGCCTGACGATTGGTCTCAGCCTGCTGTCTAAACGCACTGGGAACATAGAATTCTAAATTCAGAGAGGTATACCGGCGACTGATCTCATTATAGGACCAAGTCCGGTGACGATGCCATTGACGGGTTACAAATAAGGGGCACTTGACGTGAAATGTGAAAGCCACATGTTCAAAGGGTGAGGTGTGTCTCTCATCGGCCAGGTACTGGATCAGAACCTCATCCTGTTTATCCAGTTCTTCACGGCGTTTGCCAAAAGAAACCCGGGCACCGTTAACTATTTCAACATCAGATCCCATGGTATTGATCAACCGCACAAAGCTGACTCCGTCTCCCAGGACATCGAATGCTTCATATTGCTTTGATTCAGTGCTCATTTTATTTTCCTTCACGTTCATTAAAGCGGGCCACAAAAGCCTCCACCAGGTGGGCGTTACCACCTGTCATACCCGGAGTGATCACCGTTTTTCGCTGATTGTATATGATCTCCGCACCGGTATTGGTCTTCATGGACCCACCGTTTGCCAGGAGTAGAGCATGCCCGGCGCAAATATCCCACTCATTCTTTGGTCGTAGCGTCACAAAAAAGTCCTGCCGGCCAGAGGCAACCAGACCCAGTTTATAAGCCACACTTCCGATGGGGATCAATTCTTTGAACTCATGAGTCCAGGGTTCCCAGAGACCGCGACGGGTTTCAGAGCGACTGTTCAAGCACCCCACGTCCTTCAAGTTTTCAGCCTGACAGATCCCGACCTGTTCAGCATTATACCAAACTACGCCTGATTCATCAGTTCGGATCATTTCCTGACGAACCGGATTGAATAATACCCCTAATATGGGCATTCCATTCCTGACCAAACCGATGGAGACCACAAAATGAGGAACCCCTTCAATGAATTCCTTGGTTCCATCCAGTGGATCCACAATCCAGACGTATTCTTTCTCCAGGCGCGCTTCAGAATCAACTGTTTCTTCAGAGAGCCAACCAAAATCAGGCGTCGCCTGCATGAGGTATTCCTTAAGAAAGGCGTCTGCCTCGTGATCTGCCGTGGTTACCGGATTGTGGTAACCCTTCTCGTGGATCTCGTATGAATTCTGGTAATATTTAAGGAGGATCTGACCTGCCTGCAGGGCTGCATCAGCAGCGAGAGTGTGTAGATTTATCATGGGCGTATCATAACATTTTGCACCCCTTGGTGCCAGTTCGGAATTAGGGGAATTAATTGCAGATAGACCAGTCAAAGATCTTCTGGTGCCCATTGATCTTCACGGATTGACACTGATCAGGTTTACGGGTATGGTGCAACCATAATTATTTCCAGAAGCAGTCCTGGGTTTGGAACCATATTCGAGGTTATACGGATTCTTAGTGAAAATGACGTCAACAAATTTTCCTCAATCTAAAGCACAGTCCAAACTGATGCAGTTTGAGTTTATTTCAGGAGGTCAGGGACCACAATATCAGTGCGATCCAACAAACCCAGATGGTAATCATAGACCACTCCGGCGATCCGGGCGCCCACTCTCCGGGCTTCAGCGGGTTCATCCCACCCGCGGGTGAGAATCACCAGGACAAAAGGAGCTGCCTCTGGGGGGAAAACCAGGGCAGCATCATGGGCAATCCGCGTGATGGACCCGGTTTTATGGGCTACCACCACATTTTCCGGTAAACCGGCTGGAATCATTGTATTGAATTGCTGGCGTTTAAGAATTTCGATCATTTCCGCCCGGGAACTATCAGCTACCAGGTCAGACTGATACACGGCCTCCATGACTTTCATCATGCCATAGGCACTGGTTGCATTATTCAATCCAAGCCGATAAGCTTTTAGATCCTCCACCCCCCGCATCACCATCACACCACTTGCTTCGATCTGCCTCAGCGTTTTACTGATGGAATCGGCCCCCGTGTATTTCATGAGAATATTGGTAGCCAGATTACTGCTTGAGGTGATCATTTTCTCCATCAACTCGCGATAGCTCAGATAGTGGTTAAGTTGGGGGAACAGGATCTCGTCCTGTTCAGATTCCATGGGTAGGCTGAACAAACTGCCATCCACAATACTGGTAAAACGATTACTGACCTGGATCTTCTGATCCAGATCAATGACGCCAGCATCACGCATTTTGAACAATTGAAACATCACCGGTGTTTTCATGGTACTGGCGGCATGGAAAATGGTATGTGCGTTATAGGCCAGTATCTCCCCGGTCTCCAGGTTCATATAAGCGATACCCACTTCGTGGGGCTGGTGGGCTTGATCCGATACCTGATTCCCGGCACAGGAGATCAGAAACAGGCTCATTGTCAGAGCAAGGGCTATTGATAGCAGTAACCTCATATTAACAATTCCTTTATTCATTTTCAGTAAATGCGACCTGGAAAACATTTTCACCAAAATAGTTTTCGATCTCTTTACGCAGGATATTTCCTTCAACATCAAAATGAGTAGCGATCCGCAAATAGTATTCGGGATAATACTCATATTCTATAGCTTCAACAAAGCGTTTGTTTTCATTGATCTCAGTTCGGCGCAGGAGACCAGATTCAAAATATGCATAGCGGTTAGAGCTGATCATTCCCGTCAGAACAGAAGAGAACTTTTCCCAGATCAACTCATGCTGGTCATCATAATGATACTCTAAAGCGTGGACCAGAGTCCCTTCCTTATCAAGAGCCTGCTCCGTAAGCACCTGTCCCTGCTTATTATGGGTATAGGCTGAGATCAAGATCGGCTTCCCGTCTGATCCCAATTGAGCCGACTTCACCAGGCGTCCACCCTGATAGGCATAGCGTTTCTCCCAGGCGGTCTCCCCACTGGAATTGCGTGAAATAACCTGAACTGTCTCTCCATTTGCATTAAGGCGAGTAATTACCTGTGAGGCAATTTCACCCCGCAACACTCCGTCCATTGGAACTTGATCAAGCTCAAACGGGGCAAAGGTGGTGCTTTTGATCACCCTGGTTTACGGATTGTAGGTCACATCCCGATAAACTGACCCGTCTTTTTTGCGGTGGATCTCTTGCAAAAGCTGTCCCTCCCCATCAAAGATCAGCTCCCAATTCAAAATTCTATCTTCGGTAAACCGACGTTGGGACTGTAAAGTATCCAGCCGACCCAAATTTGATTCGACGCGAAAATAATCCAGGGTCTGCAGTCGGGAGTGCTGGATGGTATCTCCAGACGGACGGAATGACCAGGTTTCTGCCAATTCGGCCTGGTCATTATAGAACAGGGTCTTATTGATCCCACCGCCATGATAAAAAACCCAACTACCATCAAAAGAAGCTGGTGCGCTAAAACGTTCAGAAATTGCTGGTTGACCAAATGGATCATAAAACCGGGTGACTGCTGCCGAGAAAGTATCTGGTAAAGCAGTGAGTTCCTCGCGTATCACTCGGGAGTCATCATCTCTAAACCAGGTATGCAGCCATTTAGGTTTTCCAGCCAGGTCGTAGGTCACTTCATTGTTTATCAAACCAGTTGGATCGTAAGTCACCACACTCACTGGCAACACTTGTCCGTGGCCAGCGTAGAGTGTATCAGTCATGGGCTGATCAAGCTCATTGTGGATGCTCCGCTTGAATAGAGCTCCACTCTCTGGTAATCGGTATTCAAGGACTTGATACCCCAGGCTATCCCGAGATTTTTCGACAATGAAGGGATCCTGATGACCCATTTTAAAGATCAGGCCGGTGGTACCTGGTTGGGCAGGATGTCTCCAGGTTTGGGTTGCCTGACGAAAAAACTCCAGATCCCCCAGGTAGGTAAACAAAAAGCGGCCATTGGTACTGAAGTTACTGCGTTCAAGGGTCCCATTTTTAGCATAGAGTAAGTCGCTGGTCCAGATGACTGTGCCGTCTGGATCCAATTGAGAGATCCTTGATACCTGGCCAGGTAAACCAAAATCATATCGAAAGCTTGGCTGATCAGCTTCATGCCGGATCTGACTTAGTAAATCCCCCTGAATTGAATAAGTATTCTGAATATCAAGTTGATCCAATTCGGGATTATAGGTCTCAGAGTACAGGAGTGAATCTTGATCATCAAAGATCATCCGTGACCGGCGATGCCCCTGTCGGTCAAATAAAAAGAATTCCCGGCTTAGCAATTCTCCACTGCTGCCAAACCAGGATCGTTGACTAAGCTGACCCTGCCGTTTATAACTCAAAAAACGCATAACCAACTTATGGCCAGGTTCAGAAAAATAATAGCCAGCGATGAGGTTACCATCGGTATAGACCAGTGAATCCAGACGAAGAGGCTCACTATTTCGCCCCAAATAAGTAACAGTCTCAAGCAATCCAGCCTCATTGAAAAACCGCTGAAGGGCCAAGCGGCCGTTCTTGTAATAGACCAGTTCAGTACCCGTTTCTCCTTTCAGCGCCATGCGATCGGTCCAATAGCTCCGTTCTTTATTGAATAGTTTTCTGATGGGTTGCAGGGATCCCCGCAGGTGTATCTCCGGGATAGAACAGGAGTTGATTCCAAAAATCAGGACCAGGAGTAATAGAGCAGCAGAAGCAGATCTTGAGGTTTTATTTCTCACTTGTCCACCTTATTGATCCAACGATAGATAGTCAGCAGGATCACGATCACGCCAATAAAAGAATAGAGACCGCCAGGAAAAACCAGGTCAAACATTATCAATCATCAAGGAGTAATTTAGGTTTCAACAGACGACTGATATTTTCAAGCGACCCATCAGTTTCAGCCGGATCCAGGTCTAAGATCTTGGCAATAAGCGGGTATATATTCACATTTTCAACGGTGGGATGCACATATCCTATTTTGAAAGCCGGTCCAGCAGCATAAAAGATGGCGTGCATATCCTTGTAATGGGGATCATACCCATGCGTACCACCAACGTAGTCAACTGGTAATTGCCGTTTACGCCAGCCAATACTCCAGTTTATATCTGGGGTTACCACAATATCCATGACTCTGGGGTTACTGCCATAATGGAGATTCTCCGGGATACTGTCTTTCTTCCAGACCTGCAAATGATCGACCTGTTTAAAGTTTTGGTAAACTGAATCCAAATAACCTTCTTTTACATCAAACATCCACATGGGGTTTGATCCCAGGGAAGTATCCAGCCAGGCCGATTGGATATAGTCATCAAAGTAGATCGCCTTATCTCCCGAGATACGTGCCATCCCATGATCTGACGTAATTATCACATTTACTTGATCAGCGATGGGCAATCTGGCCAGCTTGGTGAGAAAATCACCGATCAAACTGTCAAGATATTCCACCTGGGTCTTTACCTCCGGACTGTCCGGACCAAAGCGATGACCAACCTCATCAGGCTCGGGATAGTACCAGGTGATCAGTCGGGGGCGTTCTTTTTTCGGTAATTGCAGCCAGGCAATGATGCTGTCAACTCGGGCTTCGTAGGGGAAATTATGGTCATATGATTTCCAGCGTGATGGATAGATGTTCTTGACTGGCGCTTCACTGCCCACCCAGTAGAATGAGGCAGTTCTCAAACCCTGTTTCTCGGTAGTTACCCAGATTGGTTCACCACCATAAAAATTACCATTTTCCACCGCAGCCCGATCCTTGATTTTGTAATAAGCATTCATATCAGGATCATAAAATGTGTTCTGAACGATCCCATGATGGTCTGGATAAAGACCGGTAGCAATGCTAAAGTGATTGGGAAAGGTCTTACTGGGAAAGGAGGGTTGTAGAGACTCCAGTTTTACCCCACGCCGCGCAATGGATTCCAGATTGTGCATATCCGCCATTTGGGGGTAGTCCCACCGACAGCCATCCAGTGAGAGCATAACCACATATTGCTCTTTGGGAATTTTATGGACATAAGGATTGCTGGCGCATGAGGTGATCAAACCAGTTAGTATTACTATGAGTACAATAGGTCGAATTCCGTTTATGCTCTTCATGACTCCCCTTGGCGAAATTATGGCCAGCCCCTTTTGGGGCTGGCATTTTCAAATTACTTAAGACGATCAATTTATTGTAAAGTGAATGTTAATTCAATACTGCATATTTCAGGAGTTCCTTCGTTCACAGCTGTCCAAAACGATTGAATATCAGGTTTAAATAAAACAGGATCTCGCAGGTATGCGATATAAATAGCCGACTTCGATGAACTCAGCACGAGTGGCTATGCTTCACATTTGAAGCTTGTAAAAGAGCAAAATATTTGGGATTTAAGGTCCCCTTTGGAACTGCAATTGGTATAAAATATTCCCGGCGACTTTTGTACGCCATGTGGTAATAAAGTATTCGCTATTTTTGTCATATTCGTTGTAAAGAAGAAGGGCTAGAGCTTGGAATAGCGGGGAGGAGCCATTTTAGCTGTACGGTAAGCGCCGTACATATCAGCAACCCAGAACAGGGTCATCAAACCAGCATTAATTCCACTTCGGATGGGGTTGCCGGCCCGGTTATGATTATAAGCATTGTAAGCAAACCCGCCAACCATGAGCAGGCTTAACAAACCATCCACGGGATGTCCAGCATAAGTCCTTCCCAAACCAGGGATGATGGAAAGAGTCACTGCCAGAGCGGGGCTTTTTCCTGGTTCAGACTCCTTGGTCCAGTTTAGCGGGTCAACCAGACTACCATCAGGCTGGATACGCGAATTTGGTAATGCTAAATGATAGTGTCGAGCAGCAGGGTTACAGCGTACGATCCGGTCTGTCCCCATGATTGACCCGCGGATGATCCCTTTTTGCTGGATAGCAGCCACCATATAATTGGAACAAGAGCTCTCGAATTGACAATTCATGGCCGGCTGAGCATAGCTGAAATGCTGCCACCACTGAATGGGTTTAAGCACGACACGCATTCCAAACCCGAGCGAGTCGTCTGTATACAGGGAATCTATGGGGGTCATTTGCCGGCCTGAACCAGTGGCAGTTGTTAAGAAAATTAGCGTAAAGAACAGGTATAGTTGATGCTGAACAGCTTGTGAACGCAAGGCTTTTATTTTCCCATGCTGAGTAGATCGTAATCCGGGAAACCCTGAACCTGATAGATCTTCACCAATCGAACAATTGCGTTCCTACGGTATTCGAACTCCGTCAGGGTAGTAGGATTATTGCCCAATATGAGCTCGTAGCTTGCCCGATCCAATGCACCAAATACAAGTCCACCCAACCCTGCCACGGGGGCAGCAACAAGCCCCATAGCGAACAGTCCACTACTGTCCAGAAGCATGGATGCAGCAAGGGGCAAAGCGACACAGACAACGCAACCAGTTAACGCGCCACTAACGGCGCCATCCCAACCTTTCCGTGCTCCTACAAACCGAATCCGATTTATCTTATTAAAGGGAATTGTCTCCTGACCTGAGCTCCCCAGGATCTTTCGTTGAACCAGAACACCAGTGTCTTTCACATCCAGTATCACGGCATCTACAAGCACACCATTCAAAGATTGAATGGTTAAGCCCTTCTGAATTAAGGAAAAGCGTTCCTGAGTAGTGAGTAAAGAATAGGGAGATCGCTTCAGCGCATGAGTGGCATCTGGAACAGCTAAACCGGTTTGAGGATCAAAAACCAGAGGTTTGGGACGGCTAACTAGTTCACCGGTAAGGGGATCAAATCGTAGCGGTTCAGCTACAGCATCCGGGGTGATCAGCCGTCCGGTAAATGGGTCGTAGGTCACCTTCTGGTCTGTCTGCCAGGGATCGATTAATAATTCCGGACTCGAGGTGGAAATCCCGGGATAGTAAAATTCAGCTGGTTTCGGAAGTGGGGCCTTATGAATGGCCGAGCTAATCGTGACCACTAATCCGGATTGATTTAATGGAGCAAAATCACGATACTCCGGAAATTTCTCAAGAACGCCGCCCTCGAAAAGTTTATTTTTTTGATTTATAACTGAAATATCTACTTGAGACTGCATCAGATAGGAGCCTGCACGAGCTTCAGCTCCGAATGTGAGCCCTGCTCCCAGGGTAGAGGTGCTGTAGCTGTAATTATTTAATATCTCATCATATTCGTTCCATGTGTAGTCCTTGCCATCCAAGCTCCCGAAACTCATAATACCATGAATACCGCCATACCACTGCTTCTGTTCAGAAGTTACTGACATAAAATAGGGTCTGATTTGAAAAACAGTTCCACCTGAAGTCCCATAATTACTCTCACCCATGATATTATTTACCTCAAAATACAGCCCGTAGCGATAGGGATCCCCAGCGGTATGGGCCTGAACTTTGCGAATATCATATCCAACAATGAAATCAAACACATCATCCATCAACCCAAGGCTTACACTCGCTCCCTGTTCATAACCACGATGCAAGCCCAGATAAGAGAGTCCCATACGTGTGCCGCTAATACCAGTATGACGAATTCTGTAGGA
>JAJRSW010000070.1 GCA_024278595.1 Fidelibacterota bacterium
CTATTTTTTAAAACTTGGTGTCTTCGTGACTTAGTGGCTATGAATTATTCAGGATAAATATTTAATTTCACCTTCAGTTTGAAGTACGAAAGCCTGGAGAATTCTCTGGGCTTTTTTTATATCCAATAGCATAAGTTGCCTACCCAATTTCAAGTATCGTAAATATAGTGAGTTAGGGGTGTAATGTATCCAGATAAATATACTGTTTGTATACCATTACCGGTATATTTGTCCCAATTTGTCACAAACTGGATAGATAAAAATATTCAATTGACCAACAAAAGTGGATAGATAACTTGAGAACTGGATATAGGGGAGAGGTTAAAAAGTGATTTTGTAAGTCGTTAAATAACAGTTAGATAATGAATTTATCTTGCAGAATGGCACCTCATAAATTATAATGCCGCCCCTACCAAATGCACCGCTGGCTCAATTGGTAGAGCAGTTGACTCTTAATCAATTGGTTCCAGGTTCGAGTCCTGGGCGGTGTACAATAAAACCAGCCACTTAGGTTGGTTTTATTTTTATACTAGAACAACTACGATTCAACTACTTTTTGTGGATTCTACGCGAATTCTATGCATTTCAAGAAAAACAGCATATCTCTTGCTCTTCATTTAAACTTCTCCTTTTACCTTAAAAGACGTTCTACCAAACCAGGGGAAGTCCAGAACGTGACGGGTCAGCCTTGACATTAAATTCACCTATCAGGGAAATAAGTATTTTCAGATAATTGTGGCTTAGATACCTTATAAGGCTGATAACCGAAAAACAAGGGAATCAAGGCATGTCATCTTTACTTCCAACCCAATATGCTCCTGGCGAACGCTTAAATGATGCTGAGGTCATTGAGCAAACCCGATCCGTAAGAACTGAAATCAAAAACAATCAATTCATGGATGCCATTCCCGATATTCTGACCATTCTCAACGAACAACGCCAGGTCGTGTATGCCAATACACGACTCTACGAGTTATTCAATACCACGGAAAAAGAGATCATTGGAATGAGACCCGGTGAAATACTGGACTGTGTACATGCAAGTGAATCCAGGGGCGGTTGTGGCACAACGGCGTTTTGCCGGGAATGCGGAGCCGTCAATGCAATTTTGGAATCACAGCAATCAAAACAATCAATCAGGGAGTGTCGCATTTTGTCAAAGGGGGGCAAGGCTTATGACCTGCGCGTGTGGGCCTCTCCTGTTATGCTGAGTGATCAGCAGTTTACCGTATTTTCTTTCAAGGATATCAGGCATGAAAAACGACGAGCCGCTCTGGAGCGCACCTTCTTCCACGACATTTTGAATACCGCCGGCATTGTACATGGTGCCAGTGAGTTGCTTAAGAAGGATATGAACAAATCTACAGCCTTGTTAGACATGATCTCCAGAGGCTCAGAACAACTCGTTGATGAAATTAAATCCCAGCGGCAACTCCTGGAGGCTGAGAGAGGAGAAATGGAGCTGAGCCTGCAGAAAATAAACCCTTTGGAGCTCATTCATCGATTAGCTTCAGCTTTTAAACTGAGCGATGTAGCGAAGGACAAATATATTTCTGTGGAAGCCACATCTGCAACGACTTCAATCAAAACCGATAGCGTCCTGCTCGGCCGTGTTTTAAGTAATCTTCTGAAGAATGCACTTGAGGCAAGCAAACCAGGCGAAATGGTCAGGGTGGGCTGTACAGTCGTAGATGAAGGAATGCAATTCTTCGTCAATAATAATGGCTTTATGCCCAGGAAGGTTCAGTTGCAGGTCTTTCTACGATCGTTCTCCACCAAAGGTGCCGGTCGGGGCATTGGAACATACAGCGTCAAATTATTTGTTGAGAAGTTTCTGGGTGGACAGGTGTGGTTTGAAACCAGCCAAAGCAGTGGCACAACTTTTTACTTCACCCTGCCGCTTACCCTGGGACCTCAAGCGTAAACCGATCATTCTTGAATGCACTTTGGCATATGGCGAGGCTGGTCCTTTCATATATGCATAATCACGCAGTTAACGTTCCTTCTATATACTGTAAATATAGCATTATGTCAAAAACCAGTAAAATTCAGGCAGCAAAACTTTTCAGATCCGTGAAATAATTGTTGTATGGTACTACCGCCCATATGTATGTTCATACCATACGGAGGGAGGTTGATATGAATATGCTCGCAGAAATACTATCATCAAAAGTCCGAGCCGAGTTCTTTAGGCTCCTATTTGGTATATATGATCATGAATACCATCTACGGGAAATTGAACGGCAATCCGGGTTCGCTATAGGAACTGTCAGGCAAGAAGCTGAGAAGCTTTTAAGAAATGCCCTGGTTATTAAACGTATCGCTGGCAATCGGACCTATTACTCGGCAAACAAGGACCACCCACTATACCCCGAGATCTACTCACTCACCCTGAAAACGGTTGGACTCCGGGACATCCTTCTGGCTAAATTGGAACCTGCAGATGTTCAATTTGCTTTTGTTTTTGGCTCTATGGCCAAAGGATCAATCCGTGCAGACAGTGATATTGATCTTTTTGTAGTTGGAAATACCAGCCTGAGAGAACTGAGTGGTTTGCTGGGAGGTGCAACTGATATCATCGGCAGGGAGATCAATATTCAAGTTATGAAAATTCAAGATTATTCTCAGAAATTAGCTGCGAATGAGCATTTCATAACATCCGTGATGGCATCACCGAAACTTATGATCATAGGAGCAGAACATGAGCTTACAAACCTGGTATGAGAATGGGTGGCTGCGTCCACATCAAACCAGCCAGGAAGAGATAGGGAATTTACTCGGAATTGTTTACAGAGACCTTGAAGATGCACAAGGAAAATCTCTCTCCAGTGACTGGCAATTCGGGATAGCATACAACGCTGCTCTTAAACTCTGTACTTGTCTTGTATATGCCGAGGGATTCCGCCCGGAGAAGAATCTGGCACATTATCGGACATTACAGGCGCTACATGTGATCCTTGGTGATGCACACCGAGCTGATGCCGCATACCTGGATGCATGTCGCATGAAGCGAAATACATTGGAGTACGATGTTGCAGGTGTTGCAACTCAAGCTGATGCCGATGAGCTCATTGTCTATGTCCAAGAGCTTCGAGAAACAGTCATTGAGTGGCTGAAAGAGCAACATCCAGAGCTGATATCATAACCCATGGATCCGGCAGTGGCACTTGGTATTGAAGTCGCAGAACTCCAGGAAATCATGCTGTGGACCCCAGCTGACAAATCAAGGCAACGGGTAAACGCCATTGGTTTACAGAGTTTAAGGGAAATATTTATGAGGCAAAACAAAGGCTTCCAGAGCTGATGAGTGCCTTCTTCATGCCCCTGGGAACCCAGAAATTCTCTCCAGCGCTTGGTCGGAAAAGCCTGCATCTTGCACAAACTTTTGACCCCCATGCCCTCGCTGCCTGGATAATTCGGGTGATTACGCTGGCCTTAAGTGAGTCTCTGCCTGCTTGTGACCAGGCCAAGCTTAGCCCTGATTATTTTTCCGGGCTGGTCAAGCTCAGTTACTTCAAACAAGGGTCTGCTCTGGCAAAAGAATTCCTGAATAAGGCGGGGGGAATACACCTCATCATCGAAAAACATCACTCTGCGTCATTTAGACAGGCTCAATGCAACGCTCTGCGTGCTGCGGGAGAGACTTTTTGCGGGGCCATCAATACTGAGAGATTGGCTTTATAAATGAATGTTTTTGGTACAAAAGACCAGCCTTCTGACAAGAAGAAAGAATCATGGGTAAACTAAAACTCCTCCACACATCAGATTGGCACCTGGGACGTTCCCTTTACGGGCGAAAACGCTATGATGAGTTTTCCGCATTTTTAGAGTGGCTCATTTCCACTATCGAGAAAGAGCACATTGATGCCTTGCTGGTGGCCGGGGATATTTTTGATACCAGTACTCCAAGTAACCGGGCACAAAGCCTGTATTATCGTTTCCTCAGCAAGGTTTCCAATTCAGGTTGCCAGCATATTGTTGTCATTGCCGGGAACCACGACTCACCCTCATTCCTCAATGCCCCCCAAGAACTCCTACGCGCATTAAACGTTTATGTTGTTGGTGAAGGTTCAGAGAACCCGGAAGATGAGCTAATTGTTCTAAAGAATGAGCAGGATCTTCCACAGGCCATCGTGTGTGCTGTCCCTTATTTGCGCGATAAAGATATCCGTACGGTAGAATCAGGGGAGTCCTTTGAAGATAAGCATGTCAAACTGGCCCTTGGTTTAAAAAAACATTATGCAGCTGTTTGTACCATGGCAGAGCAAAAACAATCTGACTTTCAAAAGACCGGCAAGACAGATGTGCCAATTATTGCCATGGGCCATCTTTTCACTGCCGGAGGTAAAACTGTGGAAGGAGATGGTGTCAGAGATCTGTATATCGGTTCCCTGGCGCATTTGGCTATGGAAGCCTTCCCATCATCGATTGATTACCTGGCTCTTGGTCACCTGCATGTTCCCCAGTGTGTGGGAAAGGTAGATCATCTACGTTACAGTGGCTCTCCACTTCCCATGGGTTTTGGTGAAGCGCAACAAACCAAGCAAGTGGTCGTGATTGAGTTTGATGGTAAGTCACCGGCAATTCAGGAACTTGAGGTGCCCTGTTTTCAGCCCCTGGAAAGAATCGCCGGTTCCCTGGATGAAATTCATGCTAGAATAGAACAACTGAAGCAAGCTGGCAGCACTGCCTGGTTAGAGATCGAATACACCGGTTCTGACTTGATTGGAAATCTAAAAGAAATACTCGAGGAAGCTCTGGCTGATTCTGCCATGGAGATGCGCCGGATTAAGAACCAGAGGATCATTGAAAAGGTGCTTGGTGCTGCAAAGCAGAATGAAACCCTGGATGATCTGAATGAACATGATGTATTTGACCGTTGTCTGGATACTTTTAATATTCCTCCTGAAGATCGCAAAGAGTTGATTTCCTCCTATAATGAGATAGTGAAAAACCTGCTGGAAGAGGACAGACATGCAGAATAATCCAGACAAAAAAAAACAGGAATCATCTAAAGGACAGTTCCTGGTCTATCAGGCGGAAAATGGCGAGGTAAAGCTGAAGGTTCGATTTGAGGACAATTCAGTCTGGTTAACACAACAAATGATAGCTGAACTTTTCCAGACGACCAAACAGAATATCAGTCTTCATATTCAAAATATTTTTGAAGAGCATGAATTATCACCAGAGGCAACTGTCAAGAAATACTTGACAGTTCGATCCGAGGGGAAACGTAAGGTAAGTAGGCAGTTAGATTACTATAATCTGGACATGATAATTTCTGTCGGATACCGCGTAAAAAGTCAAATAGCCACCCGCTTTCGCATCTGGGCCACCACCCAGTTGACCGAATTTATCAAAAAAGGTTTTGTCCTTGATGATGAGCGCTTGAAAGAAGCTGGAGACGGTCGCTATTTTGAAGAATTACTGGCAAGAATCAGGGATATACGCTCGTCAGAAAAAGTATTTTGGCGTAAGGTGCTGGATATCTATGCCACCAGTATTGACTATGATCCGCAAGCTGAAACATCAGTGTTGTTTTTCAAACAAGTGCAAAACAAGATGCACTGGGCAACTCATGGACACACCGCTGCAGAACTAATATATGATCGTGCAAATGCTGAAATGCCTGACATGGGTATTACCAATTATTCTGGCAATAAACTTCTGAAACGCGATGTGGAAATTGCAAAAAACTATCTCACAGAAGCTGAATTGAATATTCTGAATCGAATAGTGACCGCCTATCTGGAAGTGGCAGAATTGCAGGCATTAGATCAGAATCCCATGAGAATGCAGGACTGGCACGAGCGTTTGCACCAGTTTCTGACCATGACCGGACGAGAATTACTAACTCATGGTGGGGCAATTAGCCATAAGGAGGCTCTACAAAAGGCTCACGAAGAATATGAAGCCTTCCGGCTCAAGCAGTTTAGCCAACCAACTGAAGCTGAAAGACATTTTATTGAAGCCGAACAAGAATTAAAGCAGATCGAGGCATTGGTTAAGCAGAAACCTTCAAACAGAGACAACCAGCATGAAGATTCTTGAACTCAGATTTAAAAACCTGAATTCACTCTATGGTGAGTGGATCATTGATTTCACTGATCCGGAATATGTGGCGAATGGAATCTTTGCCCTTACCGGACCAACCGGAGCGGGTAAGTCAACCACTCTTGATGCTATCTGTCTGGCCCTCTATGGTGAAACACCACGCCTGGGTAAAATTACCAGGAGCAGCAATGAAATCATGTCCAGACAAACGGGAGAGTGTTATGCTGAAGTACTCTTTGAGTCCAATTCAGGCCGGTTTCGTTGTCACTGGAGCCAGCATCGTGCTCGAAAACTTGCCAGTGGCGATTTGCAGAACCCCCGGCATGAAATTTCAGAAGGCCTTGATCATGGGCAAGTGATTGAGAGTCAGCTGAGGAAAGTTGCCGTTGCTATTGAAGAAAAAACGGGCATGGATTTTGATCGTTTTACCAGATCCGTTTTACTTGCGCAAGGTGGGTTTGACACTTTTCTCAAAGCCAATATTGAAGAGAAATCCAAAATTCTTGAGCAAATTACCGGCACTGAAATCTATACAGAAATATCCAAGCGGGTGCATGAACGTCAACGGTCCGAGCGTGACGAACTCAATATTCTACAGGCAGAAACAGCTGGTATACCTATTCTGGAACCTGATGAGGAAAAGGAAATCCAGAAAGATATTGATGACCAGCAGACGCAAGAGATCAAACTTTCCACTCAGGCAAAAGAAATTGGGAATGCGATAACCTGGTTAACCAATATCGATGACCTCAAAAAGGATATTGACTCTTTATCTGAAAAAGCTGAAACACTGCAAGCTGAAATTAAAGCTTTTAAAGCTGATCAAGATCGGCTTGATCGTGCAAAAAAGGCAGCTAAGCTTGATGGTAACTATGCCACTTTAACAGCAGAGCGCAAATATCAGGGAAAGGATCAAAATTCTCTAGCATTAGAGAAAGATAAACTGCCTGACCTGGAGGCTGCTTTTCAGCAGAATGTGGATGATTTAAAGATTGCTGAGCAGCAGCTTTTGACTGTAAAAGCAGAGTTGAAAGCCGTTGCTCCATTGATCCAGAAAGTACGATTACTTGATCAGAAGTTGGTTGAGCAAAAGAAAGCTATCACCAGTGATGCGGCAGCATGTGAAAAAGATTCAGCAAAAATAGAAGATAATATAAAGCTTAAACTTGATGGACAGAGTAAGCGAGATTCTGCAAACAGCAAACTCAATGTTATTGAGAAGTATTTAAGAGAGCATGCCAAGGACAAGTGGCTCGTAAGTGGGTTGACCGGAATTGAAGAGCAGCTGAGCACTCTTCTCACACGGCAAAGTGAGATCTCTTTTAAAGTGGATCAGGAACAGAAAGCTACAGAAGTCTTAGGGAAGCACTCAGAAAAACTTAATTATTACACAGAGCAAAGCCGTGCCGGGAAACAAGAGCTGGAAGAGACCGTGAATTCACTTAAGGCGGGTCGGGAAGTTTTGAGCTCATTGCTGGGTGATCGCCTGTTGCGTGAATATCGGGCTGAAAAGGAGGCTCTATTAGCTGAAGTGGCTTTTATCGCAAAGATCGCAGAGCTTGAAGACCATCGAACCAAGCTGGAGGATGGAAAGCCATGTCCACTTTGTGGCGCAGAAGACCACCCTTATGCTATAGGGAATGTACCAGTTCCAGATGAGAAAGAGAAAAAGATTAAGAAGCTTTCGAGATTAATCCAAAAGGCTGAAGAACAGGAATTGGTGCTGAAGAAACTCGAAACTGCAGAGAATGAAGCTCACAGAAAACTTTTCGAGAGTGAAAAACTTGAAACTGCTGCAGCTAGTAAAAAGAAGGCCGCTGAAAAAGAGCTCATTGATCTGACTACCTATCAAAAAAACATACAGTCTGGTTATATAAAAACAAAAAAGGGAATCTTAAAAAAGCTACAACCACTTGGAATAGAAGAACTCTCAGAATCTGATGTTTCAACCTTGCTTGAATCGCTGAAGGATCGTCTCGAAAAATGGCAGGTACAGATCAAAAAGAAAGCTGAAATAGAAAACCAGATCTCAGAACTGGATGCTGAGTTGAAACGTCTGGATGCGATAATTGACACACGGAGCAGTGCCCTGACTGAAAAGCAGAAATCTCTGGAATTAGCTCAAAAAGAATACGCTGGTGCTAGTGCTGAGCGCCAGGAATTGTACAAGGATAAAACCCCTGATACTGAAGAGCTCCGCTTGAGTCAAGCGATTACTGACGCTGAGCTTGCAGAAAAGCAGACCAGGATTCTGCATGACAAAGTGCAGCAAAAATTGAATTCTACAAAGACCAATATTACCTCCCTGGAGAAACAGATCGAGGAAAGAACCCCTGAACTAAAAATCCTCAAATCCAAATTTGATGCTTTGCTCAAACCTGCTGGTTTCATAGATGAACAACAATTTCTAAAGGCGGGACTTTCGGCGGAAGAACGTGATGTCCTTATTAAAAAGGCACAAGAGTTGGATCATAGTCGGTTAGACCTCAGGGTCAGAAGGGAAGACCGTGAGAGTCGTTTAACGAATGAGCTAATAAAGAAGATTACAGATAAATCAATTAAGGACCTTGAGCCACAATTCAAGGAGCTTGAGAAAAGTCTGATACAGCTCAGAGAAAATATTGCTGAATTGAAACACAAGCTCGTTGATAATGCCGCTGCCAGGAAGCGTATTGAAGAAAAACAGACAGAAATTGAAGTTCAGAAAAAAGAGTGTCATCGCTGGGAAAAACTACAGGGGCTTATTGGGTCAGCTGATGGTAAGAAATACAGAAACTTTGCCCAGGGTTTGACTTTCGAACTAATGGTTTCACATGCTAACCACCAGTTGGCAAAAATGACGGATCGATACCTGTTGATCCGTGATGATGAGCAGCCACTTGAGTTGAATGTTGTGGACAATTATCAGGCTGGGGAAATCAGATCTACAAAAAATCTATCTGGTGGTGAAAGTTTCATTGTGAGTCTGACCCTGGCATTGGGTCTTTCAAACATGGCCAGTCGTAAAGTTAGAGTAGATTCTCTTTTCCTGGATGAAGGTTTTGGTACTCTGGATGAAGAGACCCTGGAAACTGCTCTTGAGACATTGTCAAAACTGCACCATGATGGAAAGCTGATCGGTATAATCTCCCATGTACCTGCTTTGAAGGAAAGAATCAGTACTCAGATCAGCATAGACCCTATCTCCGGTGGAAAAAGTACTATTACTGGGCCTGGATGCAGAAAAGTCATTAGAGCATGAATACAAGAAGACGGATATTTGATAGTGACCATTTTATATGCAAAGCGCCCTGCAAATAAAAACAAACCGGTTATATTTATTGGAGTTATCAACAACTTACAGGCATGGAGCAAGGTAATTTCCGTAGAATGTCGGCGGACGCATCGCAGAAGAGTAGTAATGCCAGTTTCACTTCATCCCGACAAACCTTGTGCTCAGCCAGGTAGTATTGAAGATCTGTCGGGACTCGACCAACTAAAAGATATTTTGAATTTAGGGTGCCATTATGAAATGAAGTTGGTATGATTATGGTATTAAAGCTGGGCCGGCCCCCTTTAGAACTCGCCCTGAAACCAGGCAATGGATCGAATATAACAATGCGGGAACAGTTGAATTAGACCTTGATTCCATTTCTTCTAACTGGTACTATCCAACCATATCTAGAGGATATGAAACTTGGAACTACCAGCAAAGATCAGCCACGGAATAAAACACAAAATACACTTTTACGCTAAAGCAGGCCGGTATTACAATCATAAAACCACCATCAGGGTTGGTTTACTACTGGCGATCCTGGTTACAACCAGCTTCGCTTTTGAAAACATGCGTCCCCGGATCTCTCTGCAGCCCAATTCCCAAGGCGTGGAAGTCACCCTGGATTTCAGCCACATTCAACCCGGTCAGTGGTCCGAACTACTCTCCCAGCCCGCGAATTTTTATGAAGCCGGTTACGGTCTGGCCGGTCAAGCCGGTGACCCCGCCCTGCCACTTGTTACAGAATTGATCCCAGTCCTCACCGTTGACGAACCAGGCTTTTCCATCCTCAGCGCCAGTACTCAAGCGCTATTATCCGTTTCCCTGAAGCAGACACCACCTGGCCAGCTTGAAAATGAGCCCCCCCAAACTATTCAGAGCTATGATTGGTCGTCGCTCCCTTCAACAACGTCCCCTCGGGTTGAACTGGGCAGTCCGCTCAAAATGCTGGGGAAGACCTACCTGCCGCTGACCATCCACCCCCTGGTCCTTGACCCCCGAAAACAGCTGGTGAGTATTCCCGGGCAACTGGTTATTCAGGTCGTAGGGATCCATCTTGCAGACCCCTCCAACCTGGATGAGACCGGTAATATCAGAACGATCATCCCCAATGCTGACATCTACGAACAACTCGGTCACTATCTCATCATCACGCCCCCGCTCTTTGAACCAATTTTGCACTACCTGGTGGACTGGAAGCGGCGCAAGGGCCATCCCGTAACTGTTATATCAACCACTGAAGCAGGCCAAAGCCCCACAGCCATTAAAGCCTTTATCCAGGAGGCCTATGATACCTGGGATGATCCCCCGACCTACGTTCTGCTGATCGGAGATGAAGACCGGGGCATTGGTGGTTTCTACGTTTACAACCCTGACAATGAAGCACTGGTTACTGACCATCCCTATGTTTTGCTGGATGGTGATGACAGTTTCCCGGAAGCCTGGGTTGGTCGCCTGTCTGTGGAAACAGGCAGCGAACTGGCCACCGTCATTCGCAAGATCCTGTATTACGAACGTGAACCATATCTGGATGACCCGGGCTGGTTTAAAAGGGCTCTCATGGTCGGTACGGTTACTGCCGCCGTTTCAACCCAGCAGACCAATAACTGGGTCAGCCGTAAGCTCATGGAAAATGGATTCACCCAGGTTGATACAGCTTATTATCCCATGCAGAGTAGCCTCTCATTTATCAGTAACCCGATCAATAATGGCGTTGGATTTGTTAATTATCGCGGGCTGGGCGCCTGGGACCACTGGATCGGCCCCTATTATTACAATGCTGATATTGATTTGCTTCAGAATGGTCATAAGCTGCCCATCATCACCAGTATCGTCTGTGGGGGTGGCAATTATGCCTCCTGGGTTGACCCTGTTTTTGGAGAAAAATGGATCCGGGCCGGCACGACCACCGTACCCAAAGGCGGGGTCGCCTTTATCGGCCCCAGTGAAGTTCATACTCACACCCAGTTTAACAATGTCATCGATATTGCCCTTTATTCAGCCCTGTTCGATCTGGGGATGAACGAACTTGGACCAGCTCTCTGGTATGCCAAACTGGAACTTTGGCGCAATTATTATCAAAGTGCCTACCTGCCCTACGGTCAATCAGCGGAATTTTATCAAAATGTCTATAATATTTTGGGTGATCCCGGGATGGCCGTGTGGACCGATACCCCTCAAATTCTGGTGGTGGATCACCCTACTGCCTTGAATTTAAGCGATGATCATATCACGGTAACCGTTCATGATCAGGATGGCCTCGCCGTTCCAGGCGCATTTGTCTTTTTGTACAATGAGGGAAATGCCTCGGGCTTAAATACTGATGCAGCCGGATCCGTCACCCTGCCCTTTGCTCCTGGGGCGGATACCAGCATCGCCATCACTGTCACCGGTAAGAACCTGAACCCCTATTTGGAAAGTATCGCCATTTCAGATGCTGAATATCCAGTGAGCTATCTGGATTGGGAGATCCATCCCGCTGGATCAATACTGGCTGGTGAGACCCACGGGTTGGATCTTTCACTGATCAACAATGCCGCTGCCATTGACGAATTGACGCTCAGCTTGTCCAGCAGCAACGGAAATTGCTCCCTGACGGATTCCGTGCTAGTTCTGGAGAATCTTGCTGCCGGTGCAAGCGTGGATCTGGTGGATGTTTTCAGCATAACTTTGGCCGCTCAGGCAGAGCATGGTGAGATCGTTGATCTCATTTTGAATGTAGATACAGGTGCTGAGAGCTGGAACTGGCAGCGCAGTTTCCCCATCCAGGCGCCTCGGCTGTCCCTGGTTGATGTGGAGCTCCTCAGCGGTGAGCTCACGGCTGGTGATTCCATCCGGTTCAGATTAAGCATCGAGAACACCGGCGGCATGATCTGTCCACCAACAACCCTGACCCTGCAGGATCAGGCGCTGGCCTGGTCTGGATCACCGTACCTCAATTGCCCGGCTATTGGTATTGATGAAACAGTTCTGACAGAGACGGAATGTCTGCTGGTTCTGTCTGACCAGCTCTTCCCCGGCGAGCAGCTGGAACTGGTTTTTGTCAGCGATTTGGCCGATGGGAGTGATACCCTGCAGGTCAGCCTCACTATTGAACAGCTAAACCGCTTTGCCCCTTCTTTGCCGGATGCCTATGGTTATCGAATATATGATGAGTCAGATGTTTCATATTCACTGGCACCTGAATATGACTGGCTGGAAATATATCCTGGATTGGGCGGTTCTGGGATCAACCTGCCCATCTCAGATGATCATGACGAGGATGATGAGAGCGTACAGCTCGATCTGCCCTACCCGGTTACTTACTACGGACAGACTGATGAATCCATGACCATCTGTTCAAATGGCTGGTTGGCTCTGGGATCCTCACCCGAGGTCAGTTTCTATAACCGGGTAATTCCCTCACCATCAGGTCCCAATGCGATGATCGCACCCTACTGGGATGACCTGATCACCAACCCGGGTGGCGTATGCTATCGCTGGATGGAGGACCTGTTGATCATTGAGTGGAGCAGGGTCAGTCATTTACAGGTCAACTCCACGCTTAATTTTCAAGTCATCATTTACAATACTTCAAGTTATCCGACGGTCAGTGGGGATAATATGATCAAGATGCAATTCAAGGATCATCAGGACTATGATACCTTTGCAAATTTTTCCACTACTGGTATTGAAGCACCCGATTACTCAACCGGTCTGCAAGCCAGCTTTAATAATATTGCTGATCCCAGTGTTGGTGCCCTGCATTCCGGCCGGGCCCTGTTGTTTACCACTGAACGGGCGGTTAGATATGCACCTTCTGAAATAAACCTTGATCAAATCAACCTTAATTTCGTGTTAAATCCCTGGTCACTGGCTGCGGATTCTATCGCCATCATGAATAGTGGCGGCTCACCCCTGGTCTACAGCATCGATCCTCTGGATGAGGCAGACCCTGAACCTGCTCCCGATCCATTGGCTGGTTATGACTTTGTTAAAGGCGGTCCGGAGCCGGATGGTTCAGTATATTCCACTGCCGAACGGGACCTGTTTGACTATGAATGGCTGGACCAGGGCGATGCAGGCGGACCAGAATTTCATTGGCAGGATATTTCCCAACCGGCCCATGAAATAGCTTATCCAGGAGATCCGGATGATATCTCCATCGGACCAATTGAACTTGGATTTGACTTTCCCTTCTACTCAGAACTGTATTCCCAATTCTATTTTAGCAGCAATGGCTCCATGTCTTTTGAAAGTGCCGAACATCCCTGGAGTAACCTGCCCCTGCCCAACGGGTCTGCGCCCCCCGCCCTCATCGCCCCCTGGTGGGATGATCTAAATAATAATGACGGCATTCAGGGTGTGCCCTATTTCTGGACCAATGGTCTTGATTCAGCCGTGATCTGCTGGGATAATTTCCCGAAATTTGGCACAGCAGATTTTCACACCTTTCAAGTGATCCTGGTAGCAAACGGTGATATTCTTTTCCAGTATCTTGAAATGGAGGGGGTTACCAGCAGTTCTACCATCGGCATTCAGAACAGCTTGAAAAATAAAGGATTGCTGGTGGGTTATAACACCACCAATAATATTAATAATGGGACCGTTATTCGGATCAGGAGAAATTTAAGCTGGCTGAGCGCAAATGCCTGGTCGGGGATCATCGAGGTGGGCGAGACCGCCTATTTTAAAGTAAATGTTGATACCAGGAATCTGGACCCCGGTACTTTTTCAGTGCCCCTGATCCTCAGTTCAAATGCGGGCAATAATTCAGAAACAGAGCTAACTATCAACCTGGAAGTTATTCAGGGCACGCTGCCCTTTGGCGATGTGAATGGTGATTATCAACTCAACATTTATGATCTGGTAGCCCTCATCGATTTTGTCCTGCAGATCGAGATCCCTGATGCGGATCAATTTATCCAGGCCGATCTAAGTGGAGAGGGCCAGTTGAATATCCTGGATGCTATTATCCTGCTTGAATTATTGGAATGATCAAGGCCTTTTCTGGCAAGCCTGTCAGGGTTGGTCTAATTATTGTCATAGGTAAACGATGAAACTAAGTCCAAAGGTCATTAGTCTGGTCCTGGGGATATTACTGGTCTCTATGACCCTGCTGGCCATACCGCTTTACTGGTACACCCGGGACGCCCTGGAAACAGAGCTGGGGCTGCAACTCAAACGGATCAATCTCATCATTAGTAAGAACATTGACCTGGAGTTGGTGAGCATGCTGGTCAACGAACCCGGTCTGGTAAGTATCCGCCATCGTCTGGAGCAGGAGCTGGCTAGATTTACCGTTCCCGGAATAGAGGGATTGACCCTCTACAGTCAGGAGGGGGCAATTCTGGCTCAGGATAAAGCCCTCAACCCAAAATTTTCACGAATATCGACGGCTCTCCCAGGTCTGTTGGCTTTGGAGAACGACCACGAGGGCGTTGTTTCCGAGATCTATGAATTGGCAGACGGTGGTCACATTAAAGCGGCTGCCCTGCCCCTGCTGCTTGATCAGGACACCCGGGTGATCCTGGTCACCTGGACCAGTGTGAGCTATATGACGGTCATCAAACAGATGACAGGCAGCCTGTTCTGGATCTTTCTGGCTGCCCTGCTTTTGGCTGTGAGCATGACACTGATATTCACCCGTTCATTGATTATACCGGTACGGGCACTATCAGACTATGCCCGGGCGATCCAATCGAACATAAATTCTGAGCCGATCCACTTGGGCCGCAAGGACGAGTTTGGGGACCTGAACCGTTCGCTGATCGAAATGCATGTAGAAATTCGTAAACAGGAGGAAAGTGCCCGACAACTTCTGTCCGGCATCGCCCATGAGATAAAAAATCCCCTGGGAGGGATGGAGATCTATACCGGTTTACTCCAGGAAGAACTTTCCAGCGGTTCAAATGCTCATGACTTTGCCGATCACCGGTCCTATCTGGCCAAGATCAATGAAGAGTTGACTCACCTCAAACAGATTGTCCAGGAATATCTGGATTATGCTCGCCCCCTGAAGAGCCGGATCGAAACCATGACCATCAGTGAGATCCATGCCGATATTCTGAGTCTGTTAAAACCGGAGATGTCCATGCACAGCCAGACTGTGACCCTGACCGGTACTGCCGAACTGCAGGCAGACCGCAGTAAGCTGCACCGGGTTTTCCTAAACCTGATCCAGAATGGACTCCAGGCAGCTGGTGAACAGGGACAGGTTAATATCCGGGTCCAGAGGCTGCCAAACCTGGTAGAGATTGATTTTTCTGACAATGGAACAGGTATCCCGGAAGCAGATTGGCAGCATATTTTCCAGCCCTATTTTTCAACTCGGGATCGCGGTTTTGGTCTGGGTCTTACCATTGTTCAGAGCATTGTAGTTGAATTAGGTGGCACAATAGTTGTCCAAAAAAGTGATCAGGAGGGCACTATCTTTAGAATAACTCTTCCGATAAGGATATCAGCAAGGTGATGAGGCCAAAAATTTTAATTATCGAAGACGATCAAACCATGCGGGAGGGGATTGCCATTGTCCTGCAGAAAACTGGATACCGGATCCGGACGGCTGAAGATGGTCATATTGGGGCTCAGCTATTTCGTGAACAGCAGCCTGATCTGGTAATTTCCGATCTGAAGTTGCCTGGTAAAAGCGGTATGCACCTACTCCAGGAATTCCAGGCCCAGGCCCCAGACCTGCCCTTCATCCTCATCTCAGCATTTGGGACCATCGATCTGGCTGTTAATGCCCTCAAACTGGGAGCCCGGGATTTTATTGCCAAACCCTTCTCCATTGATGAGCTGAAATCCAAGGTGGCTCATATCTTTGCGGAACAGGCTCCAACTACCACCAGAGCTGAATTGGCAGGTGCTGGGTTTCATGGTCTGGTGGGGTCTTCGGATCAAATGAAAACCCTGATCAAACAGGTTAAAAAGATGGCTGCCGTAGACAGTCCTGTACTCATTACCGGTGAGAGTGGCACAGGCAAGGAGCTGATCGCTCGGGCTATTCATCAGGAAAGTGATCGACGTAAAAACCAGCTCCTGGCCATCAATTGCAGCGCTCTAACAGATACGCTCCTGGAAAGTGAACTGTTTGGTCACGAACAGGGTGCCTTTACCGGTGCTGTCCGTCAACACAAAGGCATCTTTGAACAGGCAGACGGAGGAACCATACTGCTGGACGAGATCGGGGATATTTCTCCTCAGCTCCAGGTCAAATTACCACGGGTACTCCAGGATCAGAGCTTCCAGCGCGTGGGGGGGACGAAGCAGATATCGGTTGATGTGAGGATTCTGGCAGCCACCAATCGTGATCTGCAGGAAGCCATGGAGCAAAAACAATTTCGGGAAGATCTATTCTTTCGGCTGAACGTGCTGCCCCTGGCTATTCCAGCGCTCCGAAACCGGGTTGAGGATATACCGGAACTGGTGCGCTATTTTATCCAGCAAAGACGACAACAACCGGGATACAAACCACCGAAAATTGATTCAGCAACCATGCAGAAACTGGGTGAGTATAACTGGCCGGGGAATATTCGTGAATTGGAGAATTTTCTGGAACGACTGCTGGTCTTCAACGAGGGGGACACCATAACTGCTGACCAGGTGTACTTTGAACCCGCCTACCGGAAACCGCTAGCTAACCAGGGTAAGCTCACCGAAGTGTTGGAGCAGACCGAACAGGACATGATCCGGGAAGCCTTGAACTGGGCGGGTGGCATCAAACAGAAGGCGGCTCGAAAGCTGGCCATCAAAACCAGCACACTTTACTACAAAATGGAAAAATATGATCTGTTCAAAGAGTTTGGCAGTAAAGGTCAGAATGGACTGGAGGATCAATAATGCATCTCCGTAGTGCCATCCGAATGATCAGCTTATTGCTAGTGTTGACGACCGGAATAGCTGCTGTAGATCTGGAAACAGCCTGGCAAAATTATCTGGAGACCAGTTCAGAGATAGCAGTTCTGCAGACAGAAAAAACAGCGTACACTACTGAACAATTGAACCTTAGACCTGAGGTAAGCAGACTTCAACAGAGTTCCACCTGGTATAACGCCTGGCTCAATAAACTCCTGCTTTCAGGCTATTCTCAGCGACAACTCGTCCTCATTGATTCCCTCAGGTCGGTGGATGTAAGACTGGCGGTTCTACTCAGTCGTCAGAAACAGGACCAGCTTGAGCTAAAGACCGCTTATAAACAAATACTGAAGGCGTCAGCAATGATGGGATCCTTAAGTAGTGATGACCGTGAAACAGCCCTGAAGGTTGGTCGCTGGTTCATGGATCAACCAGCTGATCAACCCCACCTGCCGGATTATAGTGATCTGGTCAACGCGGATTATGGAAGTCCTGAATTACGTCAGCTGGTTTTGGTGGATATTGAACAGCTTCTGCACCAAAAACTAATCCAACTGGACTCTCTCATGCAGCTCATTGCTGAGGAACAGCAACTGGCCAGCAGACTAGCTGAATTCCACGAAGATCTGGGCTTGCAAATGGTCGCTGATCAGGATGGGCAGGCGCGTGACGAGTCGGGTGCACCAGAACCGGTCTTTGCCTGGGGTGCGGCGGCTGAGGCTACCGATAATTATGTTGGCCTTGCTTCTGCCAGAGTGAGTTCGCCAGCCCCGGACGCCATCAATCTTAAGCTCCGAAATAGTGATGATCGACCAGGACTGCCCCTGACAGGCTCAAATGGTCGTCTGGATAATCTGAGAGCCAAACAACTTGAATATGCCGCACTTTTGGAGCTCATTAATACAGAACTCACCCAAACTCACTGAAGATTCGAACTGTCACTTACTTGCTGAATGAACCACCAATATCTATTTCATAAAGTTGTTCTGGTCAGCCTGATCTTCGGGGGCCTACAGGCATCTGAGAAGCAGTTTAACTGCTCCTCCTACTTTGATTCAAACCCCACTGAGAAGATTTCGCAGGCGAATGCAGCAATTGGGTTTAAGGCAAAGGGCAGCCTGGCTTTTAAAGCAACCCGAACGGGGTATAGCTATTTCGGGTCATTACTCGGACAAGGTTTTCTGGAACCTGTTTCAGTTGACCGATCCAAGCTTATTGTTAACGCTAAAGCCGGGGTGCGCACCAGGTTTATGCCGGGATTAACCATAACAACCCTGGTGGAGACCTTTCAGAAAAACTATGTTTTTAATGCCTGGCATTCAGGCCGGTCAGAGCTGAAGCTTTTGCTGGATCTTGATCATAAAAAACCCCTGAAGCAAGAAATTAAGCTAAGCATTGGTCGGGCTCAGATCGATTTTGGGATACCCCTGGAGTATGTTGATCGTCAGGTATCACTTAACCTGAATCAATTTATGACCCCCCGGCTTTTTGCAGAAGTAACTATTACAGCGGGCCTGGTTGATTATCAAGATTATCCAGCCAAAACTTTTGATCAGGACGTGTTGATCTATACTGAGGACACTAATCAACGCGACCACTTCTGGCAGACCTACCTGCATCTGCAATATAGCGGAAGATTTATCTGTGGCGCCTCATTGAGCTACGAAGATATCGGTTCCAACAGTGTAGTATCTGAAGCTACCGTTTTGATCATCAGACTTTACAGCTCTGGCCGGGTGGGAAACCGTATGTTCTGGCATCTGGTACTGCAGGGCATGAATAAGAACTATGCCTATCCAGAAATATTCAGTCAAAACCCTTATCGTGATCCTGAGGAGAATGTCCAGAATCAAATTCACCTGCTGTTGGAACGAATTATCAAACCGGATGTTATGCTATTTGCCCAGTACGGCTACCTCAAGAATGAGACCATATTTGACCGCTGGTATTATGAAAAGACTACCCTGGAAGTCGGTCTAAAACTCTCGCTTTAGGACAATATTTTACAAAACAAACAAAGCCTGAATTTTACCCCACACTTTAATGTGGGGAGTCTCAGAACGGTATTCTAACAGAGCTTTAGCTAAAGGCCCCACTTTTATCTGTTGTCAAAGCCCCCAGCATAAATGCTGGGGTAATTAATTATCCTGAATAATTCATAGCCACTACTTTAATAATCTTCGTGGCTTAGTGTCTTTGTGGCAATAATTCATGAATAATGCAGGTTATACCAATTTCAGTTCAAGAGGCTCTGAGGAGATTCAAGATGTTTTTCTTTTTTACAAGCATCAAATATTTTGCATAGCCACTCGTGCTGAGTTCATCGAAGTATAGCTAGTGTTCAGTCAAGTCTGGAATTTGGGGTAAGTCGCAGGAATTTTAGTTGGTATCAAGGCGAATAATTTCATCATAGCACTCGCTATGGTGGGATTATTCAACGTAGATAGCGACTAAAAGAGCAAGACTTGGCCCCGAAAGTCTAGGC
>JAJRSW010000071.1 GCA_024278595.1 Fidelibacterota bacterium
GACAGGATGTATACATCGATGCCATTCTTAATGAAACTGAGAAGGAGCGGGTTCTGGCACGGGGATTTGCGGTTGAAGATCTGATTGTGGATCTCAGCTCTTACTATGAAGCTCAGCTTACTCAAGCGGTTATTCGCGAATCTGGATATGGAAGTATGGGCGGTTATTACACTTTTGATGAAGTAGTCGAAAGCATGGATTCACTGCATGCCCGGTATCCAGGGCTGGTATCTGCCAAAGATAGTATTGGAGCCAGCTATGAGGGACGTACCATCTGGGCGTTTAAAATTTCCGACAATCACGCAGTTAATGAGGATGAGCCGGAAGTGTTTTTTAATTCCCTCATTCATGCCCGCGAACCGGCGGCCATGATGACCATTATGTATTTCGCCTGGGAGTTGGTTGAGAATTACAATCAAGATCCCCTGTTGACCTACCTGGTGAATGAACGTGAAATATGGTTTGTACCGGTGATCAATCCGGATGGTTATGCATACAATGAATTAACCAATCCCGATGGTGGAGGGATGCACCGCAAGAACCGCCGTCCCGGCTGTACCAGCTCTCCAGGAGTAGACCTGAACCGTAACTGGGGGTTTCAATGGGGCTACAATGATATTGGGTCAAGCCCTGATTGGTGTTCTGCCACCTATCGAGGGACTGAAGCCTTCTCCGAGCCGGAGACCCAGACCATCAGGGATTTCATCCTAGACCATGAATTTCAAACCATTTTCAACTACCATACTTATGGCAATCTTCTCATTCGCCCATTTGGGTATGACTCCAGTGTCGATCTGCCCGCTCCAGATAACGATATTTATATGGAACTAGGCCAGGATCTGGTGGCTGATAATCACTATCTCTTTGGTACGGGGGACGAAACCGTAGGATATTCTGTCAATGGAGATGCTGTTGACTATATGTACGGTGATCTGGGGATCATAAATTTTACACCGGAGGTAGCTGCCTGGTCTGAGGGAGGCTTTTGGCCACCGACTGATAAAATATTTGAATTGGCGGAAGAAAATCTAAGCATGAATATCCATCTTGCAGGTGTGGCTGGCAGTTGGCTGCGCCTGGGTAATTTTGAGCTTCTACCCGCTGGGCCGCTCACTGAGGGTGTTGTGGTTCCCTGTGAGTTAATTGTCCGGAATAAAGGGCTGGGGGCTGAGAATAGGACAGTGACTCTCAACATCTCTTCTCCCAATAACAGTCTCATACCCAGCATTGCAAGTATTGATTTAACTGATCTAGCTCCTCAGGATGAAGTGGATTTGGGTCTGAATGGTCTGAGTTTTGAAGTCCAGGCTGAGGCAGGTACTTTGGCTCAGATCATCATCAATATTGATGTTGAAGGTCAATATGCAATTGCGGATACTTTTTCCTGGAGTATTGGCGAGCCTGATACACTATTTGCAGATGACCTTGAAGCAGGCTTAGGTGGCTGGTCCTCAGATACCTGGGGCATTACCAACGATGCATTCAGCGGCTTACAGGCCATGACTGAATCACCTTTTGGTGACTATCCGGAATTGTCCGAGCTGGATATTATGCTAAACGACCCCCTTGACCTGCGCGGGTATAACTCACCCACACTACTCTTTGATGCAAAATGGGATATCGAGATCAACTACGATTTCTGTCAGGTGCTGGCCTCAGCTGATGGAGGTGTAACCTGGACAGCCTTAGCGGGTGAATATACTGTATCAGGGAATGGTGCTACCGTGCAGCCACCTGGCGAACCTGGCTACCATGGTGTCCATGACTGGGTCCAGGAAACCATATCTCTGGAAGACTTTACCGATAGTCCTTCCTTGCTGCTGGGCTTCAGGTTGATGAGTGATACTTTCTATGAAGGGGATGGTTTTAATGTTGACAATCTCATGGTTATGGCCTGGGGGATTGGTTTTCATCCTGGTGACATTACCCGTGACGGTATCGTAAATTTAAATGACGCGGTCCTCCTGCTGGAATGGATCATCCAGAGTGAGGTTCTGGAGGATGAAGCCTTGGAATTATCCGACTTGAATCAGGATACTTCGGTTAATATCCTGGATCTGGTACAGCTCATCGACATGATCCTGGCGAGTTAGTTCCACAACATTCAAATTATTTACCCTGTTTTTTTGATCAGTGAGTAAAGTGAGCTGATCAAGCAGCTTGAGTTACGGATCGATCAACTGCTAGAATCTGTTCGGCAGGTTTTTTTCAGAGCCGTATTGGAGACCGGGGACAGGCTTCCTTTTGAGGTTTCTTTCAAACAGTCTGAAGCATACCAGGTAAGTTGCAGAATCTTTTTAATAATAGCCGGAAACATCTGTTGTAATTACCCGGTGCATAACTTTATATTCGGCCGTTTTTACCGAGGTGGTGGGAGCGAAATATTGGGGAGAGCGCAAAACGGTGCGCCTTTTTATTTTTATCAGTTTAGCTTGGTTTATTTTTGGCTGTTCAGCTAATCAAACTCCGGCTGTAAAAGAATTTTCGAATTCCAAGTTAATACTTACTGAAGCCATTGCTGACAGCTTTTGGGTGCTTCGTGCAGAGCCAGCATTTGCTTCCCGGTCCCTGGCGGCTTATAAGATTTTGGCTGAAGAAGATTCAGCCTCCGTTGAACTTTGGGCGAAGCTGGCCCGCGCCTATTATTTTCGTGCCAGATACCTGACCCCTGAGGCATCAGAGAAAGATAGTTTGTTCCTGCGTGGCTATGAGGCCTGTCAGACCATATTAGCTCAGAATAGCGAGTACCGGAATCTACTCTTCTCAACCGGGGAAGAAGGGATGGCGATTCGCGGGCTGGATTCAAGATCTATTGATGTTCTTTACTGGGGGTTGGCCAATTATGGACAGTGGTTATCTACGAAAGGCTCACTGGTACGTCTGGGGCAACGTGATCTGCATTGGACCACATTGGAACATATCAATGATCTGGACTCAAACTATTATTACGGGGCGTATTACCGTTACAAAGGACCGCTACTGGCCCGTGACCCGGCAACATCAGGTGATACACTGGCCATCCGTGAAGCTTTCGAAACTGCCATTGATATCGCACCGGATTATCTTGGAAATTATACCCTCATGGCCCAATTCTATTGCCCCTTAACCAAGGCTAAGGATCTATTCTACCGTTTACTGACCAAAGTGCTCACCACTACTCCGGACAGCTCCTTACCCTATTATCCCGAAAACCTGTATGAAAAGAAAATAGCAGAACAGCTCATGATCAAAGCAGAGCAGGAGAACTGGTTTTAGTTATGAAGTCATTTCGAGCAGAAAGACAACGCAAGCACGCTTCAACTCAACTACTCATCACCATCTTGGTGCTGTTGACATCCATAGTTTTGGTGAAATATATACCAATTGGAGATGATCAGGGGCTCCCCAAATCATCCCAGCCATCCTGGGAGACTTCGGTGGTTAAGATCCCATAGTTCCAATTGTGGTGGTCTAAAATTGAAACGGCGGATGCTCCATTGCAGCGAGAGCTTCCCGCAGCTTAGCCTCATTAATTGAATAAATCTTGTTACTCTCCAGTTTTGTGGCAACCCCCTGGTAAATATCTGATTTAAAATATTGACGTAATTGGGTTTGCAAGGGAATGATCTGTTTACGGGGCTGCCAATCGAAGGGCTCACCTGTGGAGTGCTTGTAAATTGCACCGGTAGCACTGGCCCAGGCAATCACCGAAAGCCGGTACTTTTTCCAGAGATCCTGGGCAACCTGAGTGACCTGAGCCTGCACATAGGGACTCAGGAACATAAAGCGTTTACTGAAGAGCAATCCGGTATGAAAGTATTCAGGCACATTCACAATTCCGTCTACCTTTAAATGACGTCCCATGAGAGTGAACAAGGCTAATAACTCATCACCCAGGCCCAAGCCGGGAAAATTCTGGCCGGGTAACTGAGGTTTGTGTCGCGTAAATTTGGCTTTTGGGTTCTGTAGTAATAACCATTCCACCATGAGAACCCGCAGGGGGTTTGGATACAATGATTCCGCATCTTCTTCCTTAGGCGTCAAGTGCTGATACCGAGCCACAAACTCCATGACCACATGGTTCCGATCCCGCTGACGACCATTGTAGATGCTTAACTTGTGCCGGTAGGGATCACGGGTATCTATCTGAACCGCCAGATGACGCAAACCCATGCGACGTGCCTGACGATCCAAACCGAATCGCTGAATCATGAGCTTGATACCATCTTGGGAATATTTACCCAGAAAGAGTTCAGTCGTATTCACCGTGGGAGCATCCAGGAACAGATCGTCCCAACTCAGATCTTCCTGGGAGAAATTACTGGTTAGCTCCAGGGGCGAGAACCCCCGGGCGATGCGCTGATATTTTCTAAAGAGTCGGGTCATAGTTATTCAATAATTCCTCTCATAGACCAGGAATCGAGGTCGCCAAGATTCACAAATAGCTTGGTGAAACTTTGGGTCTTGGAGACTTCATAGCGAAAAATATTCCAGCTGAAAAAATCAAAAACTATAGGTCAAGCCCAGGGTCAAGTTTGAGAAATCCTCAAGTTCTCTGAAACTGTTTCCTTCCTCATCACCACCAATAAAATAGGCCAGAGCTGCCTCAAATTTTAGACTCTCCATGATGGAATAACTGGATCCAAGATTGGCCATATAGCCGGTCTCTTCCAGGTTGGCCATCACCATGGCATTTAAATCAAGACTGTTGTCCAGGATTGTAGCCATGGTGGAGACGATGATAACTTTATCTGAGATTATGGCGAAGGGTGTCCCCATACCCGGTTGGAAATTCTCCTGGTCCAGTAGTAGAATGCTGGGTAAACCAGTGGAGCCAATTTGCAGAGTTCGTCCCTGGGCCTTCACAATCTCAGTGCCGATCATTTGACCCATAAGTTGGATTTGATTAGCCAATTCATATTCCACCTGGAATACGTATTGCAGATATTGGGCATCGACATTAAAGATTGCTGTAGCTGGCTCATCGTAGGGATTATTTGTGATCATGTAAGCAGCTTCACCCCGGATGGTCCAGTTGCCCGGGAAGAGTACGCCGTCCAGCCCGAAAACATTTGTATTTCGATAACCATAAATTGGTGAAAGATCTGGTGGAGCCCCTTCCAGAGCGAAGACACTGAACATCTGATCATGTCCTTTAAGATAAGAAATGGAAAAATCGGCCATATCAAAGGCTCTTTGTAGTCGTAGACCATAGGTCAGCGGATTCTCAAGCTTCGCAAATTGCCGGGTATCCGGTTCTGGGGGCAGGGAGATAGGGAAATCCGGTTCATTGAAAGGTAATCGATTGGGAGTATGTTCTGGCATTAAGCTGATTTCAGCCTGCCAATCATCCAGGTAAATTTTACTTACAGCTGCCAGGGTACCGATTTTGCGGTCTGTGCCAGCCATGAACATATAGTAAAAATCGTAGGGCGATAAATTATCTGTGGGGTTGTTGGCATCGGCTGCGCCCCAGGCCTGGATCATTTTACCCAGTTTAACTTCACCAAAACTGGGATACCACAAGACGTAGGCTTCTCTGAACTGGAGCATATCGTTTGTGTCCTCTGCATCCCTCCAACGGGTTTCCAGGGCGGTAGTTGATTTAAACTCAAAATCACCCACCGAGTAGTCAACCGTAATACTGCCCAGGCGAAAAGGCAGGTTGATCAATGACCCATCACTTATTCTGAACATGGCATTTGGTGTGATATCTCCTGTGATACTTAGCTGACCAAAACCCAGCAGGGGCAGCAGCAAGGGCAGGAATAAACGAACTATTGGTTTAATGTTCATGATTAGATCCTGGTAATTAGGTCTCACTTAACGGGGTATTCGTTTCAGGTTTTTCTCCTGAAAGAGATCTGCTTTGACACCAGTATCAACCTCGATATTGGCAAACTTCAATCGTGTGGTGTGGTTTTTCTTAACATTCTTAACAAAGATCTCCGTGGGCAGAATATATGACTTTTTCCGGGCGTACTTGATGATCCGTTTTTTTAACAACTTGTTCCGCATGTCATAGGCTTCATCCAGCACGGCTACCAGATCTGTTTTACTCACATAGGTAACAAAACGTTTATAGGTCCGGGTCACCCCCTGCTTTGGTGTACTCTCAAGGATGTGACACTCAATTCCGTCAACAGTTTTTTCACCCGTTAGTTCATAACTGTAATCATCCAACTCCCGGGAGGTCATGTCCTCATAGCTCAGGTCGGAGCCCATGAAGGAGTCAGCTTTCTTTTTAGCTGAAATTCGACGTACCTTTTTAAAGGCCGGTAACCAGAGACGCATCTCATCATCTTTGTCAGCATGTTCGATCTTGAGGAAAGCGACCCCTTTGTCATCTGCTGGTGAAAGGAACCAGATGATCTGCTTTTTGTTATCATCAGCAGTGATGGAACGAATGGTAGATTTACGACTCTTACCCTGTTTATTGGTCAGGGTCATGGTCATATCAGCTTTCATATCAGCTGGTCCCGGGATATCATCCATGGCTTTGGCTATTTCATAACCCGTTTGAGCAAACAAGCCCAGGGGGATACTTAACAACAGATTGAGCGTTACAGCTTTGATCATTTTTTTCATTTTCAGACAATCCTTCTAATTTATTAAATATCTTAGCTAGCCTGGATCATGGGTTCGATCCTGGCCAATTTATGTTTCATTAATTCCAATATTACGGCCAGCAGGGTGAGTGTCCCCATGGATGTTGAGACCATGGCAAAGATCATCAGCCCGCCCATATGAATCATTGGTACGAATTCAGAGAAGAGCAGGGCTCCAAAAGCCATATTCGAGGCCGCATCCAATATAACCGGGAAGCCCACATCCTGCATAGTCTCATGACTGATGTCATCGGTTAGACCATGCTGTCTTAAATGGCTTCTAAATTGACTGATATAGTGGATGGCGAAATCTACACCGACACCAATAATTATTGCTGACAACAGGGCGGTCACATGGTTTAAATCTACCCCAAAGATCCCCATAAGTCCAAAATTTAAAATTACTGCTGAAGTAAGGGGTATGACGGCTAATACTCCCCACAACCAGTGTTTGAAAAAGTAAGCCGCGATCAGGGCGATCACCAGGATCGAGGCAAAGATACTGATAAAGGAGCTTTGCAAGATCAGAGAGACCAGATCCCGGAAGACCACCAGCATTCCAGTGATGGTGATGTTGAGATCTCGGTATTCATCCTGACTCAGGAACTTTTCAATATCTTTCACCAGAATAACGATTTCCGATGTGGAGATGGACCGCATCATGGAGGTGGCCAAGCCCTTCTTATAATCATAATCCACCAGCGAGCTGAAGTCATCCGGGTCTCCAGACATGGAGTACAGGGTAAACAGGTTATTGATCTTGGCCCTGGTGTCTGGAATCGTTTCGAAAGCCGGATCATTATCATTCACCATCCGGTGCATCTGTTTGATGATATCAGCTATAGAAATGGATAGGCTCACGGACGGATGTTCTTCCATAAATTCCTGGATGTGTGCGATCTTGGTCAGGACCTCGGGCGATTTAAGATCTGCATTGATCAACAGTTGGAGATCCATACTGCCTGTCATCTCATCATCCATAAATTGCAAACTTTGGCGGATGGGATTATCAGGTTTGAAGAAGTGTTTCATATTGACTTCAACATTGAGCTTGAAAACTCCCAGCGCTCCGATGATGACCACCACGGTTGCGCTGACCAGTACCGCTCTGGGGTGGGCCATCACCCGCTCGCCAAGGACTATCACGAATCTCTCGAAAATACTGGCGTGGGAAACCGCACTTGAATCAGCTTTCCACTTTTTCAAAACTAGAATTGAAGGTAGAAAAATTGTGGTTAAAAGCCAGGCCCACACAATCCCGGCTGATATGGCAACCCCATATCCAAGCAGGGCTTCCAGGGGTGCAAAGATCATACTGAGAAAAGCTGCGATCGTTGTGAGAGCAGTGAGGAAGATGGGTAAAATAAGTGCGTCTAAACTTGCTTCAACAGCTGCCCTGACATCCCGCTGCTTTTTCCGCATTTGGCTGAAAAATTTGGTAATAATGTGGACCCCATAGGAATTTGCTATGGTCAGGAGGATGATGGGCATGGAGGTGTTCATCACACTAAACAGAAATGCATCAGAGCCAGTCAGATGATACATCCATCCATAAAAACCGATCATAAATACCATGGATAGCAGGATGGTGATAAATACCATCCCTACAGCAGGTACATTTCTAAAGCTGAACAGGAGGATGAGGAGCATGCCAATCAGACCAGCTTGCATGAGTTTGCCAACATCATTGCGAATCAGGATAGGGAGCGCACCCGTGAGATAGGCCTGGCCACCCCAATGCACATCATACTCTCCCAGATATTCATTGACGATCTGCTCCAGATCGTGAACCACGATATCGTTGCTGGCTCCTAGAATTGGCCGGATCATCACGTTTAGATAGTCACCCTGGGTTCCCAAATATCTGGTTTTGATCTTGGGGGTATCGTCTAAATAGTTCCGGATGTCCTGAACTTCAGATTCATCCAGCTCCCGGTATGGCTGCATGGCATCAACAATCAGGAAGCCATCATCACTGTCCATGCGGTCAGCACTCGCTATACTCATAACCTCATCGACTTGCTCAAGTTCTTCCATTGCACGGGTCACATCCCAGAGTGCGGCTAAAGTTTTCGAGTTGAGGGCATCTTCTCCGCGCTTCCCAAAGGCAACGAACATCAATTCAGTATTACCAAATTCAGCTCTGAGTTCGTTCCAGGTTATCATGGATTGAATATCCTGGGGGAGCAGCTTCATGAAATCATCTTCCACCACAAAATACTGGATCCCTGACCCCATGAGTGCGGTGAGGATGATAGCGATCATGATACTTCGTTTAGGGTGAATGATAGACTGGTCGATGAACCATTGTTTCATAATTTTTCCTCTATGTATTTTAAGCCCTTGTGGGTGACGATCCCCCTTAAAAATATATCTCTAAAGATTTCAATGACCATTTTAGGACTTAATTGGTTGGCCAGAAAAAATTCTGGCTGGAAAACAGAATTAATGATATTCATAAACAGGGTCGCAGCTATTTCAAGATCCAGATCCTCACGGACATAGCCCTGGGTCTGTCCTTCTTGCATGATTTGAAAGAAATCAGCTCTACGAGCCAGACGAAATGACTCTATATCCTTCCAAACTGCTGGATAGCGTGCTTTCATTTCGTTGATCCTGGTAATGGACACCTTGCTGATCGTCTTGGTGATCTCACCCATGACATTGACGAATTTATCAAGTGGATTGATATTTTTTCCGCGAACCCGATCAAAGTGGGCGGCCAGGGCTGTCAAGATATATTGAAATATTTTTTGAAGGAGGATCTCTTTTGTAGGGAAATATTTGTAGATGGTCTTTTTGCTCATGGCCAGATCTTTGGCCAGGGTCTCAACAGTAAAGCCTTTAACGCCGTTTTGCGCAAAGAGCCGAAAACCATGTTCAAGAATGGGCTCTTCCAGAGCTTTATTTCTTGGGGTCGACGGAAACGTTTTATGTGTCATACGTTTCCAATGTATCCAAAATTATATTCTCTGCAAGAAAATTTGGGATACTAATTTCAGATATATTTTTGTTTTGTCTTCCTGAGTGTCAACGAAGGATCTTGCTCCTTAATCATAATAAGTTGCTACACTTGGGGGCAAATAGGAGAGATTCTTCACTCCGTTTCACTCGTTCAGAAAGACAAAGGGTAACAATCTATCTACCCTTGGTTGCTTTAAAGAGGTCCCCATACATAACTGTGGACAAGCTCGTTTCGTCATCCCGAGCCTGCCTGCGCGGAGACTGTCTTCGGCATAGGCAGGGGGAGTCGAGGGATAATGCATTGCCCTGAAAAGATACCTAACCCCCTCGCACTTCGATTCCGCTCAGTGTGACGGTTTGGGGTGTCGAGGATAAATTTCTTCTCTCCCTGAATAAAAAGATGTGTCTGAAAGGAAGGGTACTAAGAAATAATAGTAGCTCAAAAAATCTGTGAAATCAGTGTGATCCGCGGTTGCAAAAAAAGGTCTACCCGTAAATGAATTTGGGTCGTGTCAGTATCAGAACGACCGGCAACAGCGTCAATGCCGCGACCAGACACATGAAAATGGATACAGATATGAGCCAGCCAAAAAAGTAAATCGGGGTAAAAGTAGACAGCATGCAGACAGCAAAACCCACCATGACCGAAAATCCATTGATGATAATACCCTGTCCGGTAGTGCTCAAGGTTTTGATGATGGCTTCCTCATCGTTTAGACCATGATGGATCTCTGTCCTGAATCGGAATAAAAAGTGGATTGTATAATCGATCCCGATCCCGATCATGATGGAACTGAGCATGGATGTGGCAGTGTTCAGGTATACACCACTATACCCCATTAGACCAAATACACCGGCAATGGCAAAAGCCAGCGGCATGGCGCTGATCAAGGCGGCCGCCAGTGATCGAAAAACAAGACCGGTAACCAGGGCTGCCAGGACTACTGAAAGGATGAGGCTTCGGGTTTGCCCCTTAACCATCATGGGCATTAGATTGCCCAACAGGACAGCATATCCCTCACTCTTCGGCTGATTATCCACTGAAATATTTTCATCCAGATAGATATCCAGATCCCTTTGAATGTCCACCATATGGTACACATCCATGGTGTTCATCCGCACTACGATCTGAGCCATCCCATATTCATAATCCACATAAGCGTCCAGATACCCATCACTGGATTCCCATGAATAAAGCAAAAGGTACTGTGAAACCAACTCCCGGGAGTCTGGAATGGTGTAATACGCCGGATCACCACCGTTCATGGATTGATTCATGAGTTTCACAAAATCAGTGATGGCCAGGGTATAGCCGACACCGTCTTTATCATTCAGGTAATCCTGGATGGCATCGATCTGCTTTAAAACACTCGGTGACTTTATGTCTCCCTCAACCACGACGGACATGGTTGTACTGCCACCAAAATTTTCATCGATGATGGTGTTGACCACCCTGACCACCGACTCAGGGCCATAATAGTTTAAAGGATTACTATCCAATTCCACTCGCGGTATCCCCATGAGGGCAACTATAGCGATCAGGCCGAATATGGTGATCACAGATCGGCGACGATGAAAGACGAATTTACCCATGCCAACCAGGATCCGTGAGAGCAGACGGTTGGTTGTATTCTTAGCCTGTCGCGCCTGACTGGGTTTATCAAATAACACCAGTACGGCAGGGATGAAGGTAATGGAAAGTCCGAATGCCAGTACAACTCCAAAGGCAGTCAAAACACCCACTTCTCGCGAGGCTGGCAGAATATGTGATAATAAGGATAAAAAGCCGATGACAGTTGTCAAGGCAGCCAGAAAAATAGGACGCAACATATGGGCAACAACACTGGCGACCACCGCTTTGCTGTCAGCGGATTCATCCATGGATGAACAATCTTCAAAGTACCTGGTGATAATGTGAATACCATATGCACTGGCAACTGCAATGAGCATGATGGGCATGATACTGGAGATCACCGATAACATGAGGCCAAACCAGGACATGAGCCCCAGAGTCCCCAGGATTGATAGAAAAACGACTATCATCGGGAGTAGTAGTCCTCGTCTTGAGCGAAAACTGAGGTACAGTAGTAAACCGATGAGTACCATTCCAGCTGGAATAAATGTTAAAGTGTCCCGATTTATATCTTCAGAAATATGCGTTCGGATCACCGGCATACCGCCCAATTGCAGATCATGACCTTGAGACTGGTATGGCGCCAGTACTTTTCTTAGTGCTGCCACGGTGGGGACCTCATCCGCATCGGGTTCGGTAAAAATGAGGAAGGCTGAATATTCCCGGTTATCAGATACCAGGATGCGACCGATCATGGGATCCTTGCTAGCTGCCATTGCTAAATGATCACTCTCCTCTTGATTCTCTGGAAAGGTACTTATAAAGGCATCCACCACCATCGTCTCATCCTCACTATGGATGGACTCGTAGTTGGTCAGGCTGATGAGGTGGTCAATTTGAGGCAGGAGTTCCAGATCCCTGGTCAGGTCATCGATCAAGTGGAGGGCCGGGGAAGCAAAAATATCGTCAGTATGGTAGCTGATAAGAATGATATCAAGTCCGCCGAACTCCTCTTCAAGTTCTTCCATGCGCAGTAATTCCGGATCGTCTGAGGGGATCAGTGCCTGGAGATCAGGATTAATATTAATTCGATAAATGGGCAGGGCCAACAATCCAATGATCAGCAGGTTCAAACTGATAACGAGTTTGGGGTACTCTGTAATGATGTGAATAAATTTTTTCATAGCGCTGAATGTAGAGTAACGCCCATTAGGATAAAAGTAAAAGGAAAGTTGAGCTTTCAGCTTTATTTTTCGGCCATATCAGAAAAAACTATGCACACTCTTCATCGCGGATATATTAAGCGTAACTAAGAACTGAGACACGCTATGAATGAAAAGTTACTTCCAGCCCTCAAATCATTCGGTTTCACCTCCAACGAGGCCAAGACGTATCTGAGCCTATTGCAGAATAATCCGGCCACGGGCTATGAAGTTAGCGGTAAATCCGGGATACCCAGATCAGCTATTTACGAGATCCTGAAACGTCTGGAAAGTACCGGTATGGTAAGCTGTGTTGACACAAATCCAACCAGATATATTCCGCTGCCACCGGATCATCTTTTCGATCTGCTGGAGAATAAATTCACTTCCAATCTGGATACTTTGAAGGATTCTCTCCGGAATGTGAACACTGACCTTGAAATTGGGGATCTGTGGAATATTCGGGGTTACGATAGTATGGTCGATCGCGCCAGAACCATGATCAGGAACGCCAAGCAATCCGTTTATCTCTCGATCTGGCGCAACGAATATGAGAAATTGCATGTTGACCTGAGAGATGCTGAGAAACGTGGTGTTGATATCGTTATTTTCTCATTTTGCGAGCTACCAATAGATGTGGGTACAATTTTTACCTATAACCTGGATAGTCGTCGTCTCCAGGATGTCTGGAGCAGTAAGATCTTGTTGGTTGTTGATCGGGATTCAGCCCTCCTGGGTGGTGTGGAGATGCTGCCGACCAACAAAGTCGCCTGGACCCGTAACTCTGCCATTGTTGCCATTGCTCTGAATTATATCATACTTGATCTCACCTTGTTCGGACAACGCTACAAGATCGAGATGGATCCTGTAATCTCAGAAATGCTGCAGGGGGATATTCACAATTTGGATGATCTATTAACTGAAGATCATAAACCGCTTATCCACTCATTCAAAGGATGATTATTGAAATTTTTATTAACAATTAAAAAGCGATCCAGCCATGAGCAGGATCGCAATGGAGGCACGTTCTATGAGTAAGATCAGAGTCGGGCTCATGGGTTTTGGCGAGATCGGTAGAGATATTTATCGTCTGAGTCTTAACCAGCCGGAAATGGAAGTCGTGGTGATCAGCGATATTGGTCGCGCGGATATTTTACATTATTTAATGAAAACGGATGGTAGAAATCCAGTTGATGTCCGGTTGGAAGGTAATTTTCTAATCAAAGATGGGCACAAAGCCCGTTTGGTTCATGGTGTAGGACCCAAGGATGTTCCCTGGGATGCCTTTGATGTGGATGTTGTTATCGATTCTACCCATAAATACCGTACCCGTGAATCAATGCAGGCCCATCTGGATTCCGGTGCAAAACGGGTGATCCTTGGCTCATTACCCCACGATGATATTGATCGGGTGATCGTTATGGGTGTCAATGATGACACAATGGAGGCCAGTGACAAACTGGTTTCGGCCGCATCTGCGACAACCAATGCCCTGGCTCTTATGTTGGATAATCTTGATCAGGCATTTGGTGTGGAATCCGCCATGATGACTACCATTCATGCCTATACCAGCGACCAGCCCCTGCGTGACACTGCTGCTTTAGATTTTCGTCGCAGTCGTTCTGCTGCTGAAAATATTATCCCCAATGTGAATATCAGCCCGTATTGGATGGAGCATATTTTACCGCGTTTCAAAGGGAAGATTGAAGGCTCTGCCTTAAATGTGCCGGTACCCATGGGATCATTGCTGGACCTGACCTGCGTGCTTACAAAAGTTGACACAACGGCAGAAGAAGTCAATGAAGCCATGCGTAAAGCTGCTGAAAAGCTTTCTAACTATATTGAAGTGACTGAAGATCCCATTGTATCAAGCGATGTAATTGGTAATACTCACAGTGTCTTGTTTGATGCAAAGGGAACTATGAAATCAAGTAAACGCATGATCAAGACCTTGAGCTGGTATGACAACAGTCTTGGTCAGGCCGGTCGACTGGTTGACCTGGCCCTGGCTTATGGCAAGCTTGGTTCAGAAGGAGGTGCTGCATGAGGGTCGCCATTAATGGATTTGGACGCATCGGTCGTTCAGTGTTCCGTATTTTAGATAAACGTGATGACATCAACGTGGTCGCCATCAATGATCTGTTTGATCACAACGCCCTGGCGTACCTGCTTAAATATGATACAGTTATGGGTGGTTTTGGTGATAGTGCAGTCCGCTTGGAAGATGATATTCTCTTCACATCAAACGACACGGTAAAAATGTTGACCGAACGCAACCCGGCTGACCTACCCTGGAAAGAACTTGATATCGATTTTGTGATTGAAGCCACCGGTGTGTTCAGAACCCAGGAATCACTGACGCAACATCTGGATGCTGGCGCCCAACGTGTTGTCCTGACCGTTCCATCAAAAGATGAAATTGACTACACAGTTGTCCTGGGTGTGAATGAAGACGGACTCAAACCTGAGCATCGGATTATTTCCAATGCCAGTTGCACCACCAACTGTCTGGCCCCCATGGCCAAAGTTCTTAATGATGCCTTTGGTATTGTGGAAGGGGTCATGACCACGACTCATGCCTATACCAATGATCAGCGTCTGGCTGATGTTCCCCACTCCGATTGGCGTCGAAGTCGGGCTGCAGCAGAAAATATTATTCCTACAACCACAGGTGCTGCCCGGGCTGTTGGAAAAGTTCTACCCGAACTAAAAGGGAAACTGGATGGTATTGCTGCCCGTGTCCCCGTAGCTGATGGATCAGTGGTTGATCTCATCGTCGAGGTCAGTCGCAATGTGACCGTAGGCGACATCAATGCAGCCGTACGTGAAGCTGCTGCTACTGATCGCTTAAAACGAGTTTTGGAGTACAGTGAAAATCATGTGGTATCTTCCGATATTATTGGAAATGCCTATTCATCCATCTATGATGCACCCTATACGCGTGTTGTAGGCAACCGCATTGTGAAAACCTTGAACTGGTATGATAATGAATGGGGTTATTCAAACCGCGTCGTTGATCTGATCAACCTGTTTAAAGCTATAAAATAAGTTTCACCTGCTAAAAGACTCTGGGAGCCGACTGAATTTGTCAGTCGGCTCCTGTGTCGTAATAATTGTGAGCACGAGTCGTATTAATTGTTACTAAGGTTCTGCTTTTGATGAAAAAAGTTCAATTCATTTTTGGTATCCACAACCACCAGCCCGTGGGAAATTTTGATCATGTCTTTCAGCATGCCTGTGATCGATCCTACCTGCCCTTTTTACAGACCTTGGAGCGCTTCCCCAATATCAGTATGGCTTTCCATTTCAGTGGCTCACTGATTGAATGGCTGGAAATCCATCGCCAGGATGTTCTGGATCTTTTGAAAAAACTGGTGCAACGGGGAAATATTGAAATTCTGGGGGCTGGTTTCTATGAGCCGATCCTGGCCATGATCCCTGAAGCCGATCAGATCGGACAGATCAGGAAAATGAACCAGTGGGCCAAACAGACCCTGGATTATGAGATCAAAGGTAATTGGCTGACTGAGCGGGTCTGGGAACCTCATCTGGCGCAGAGTCTTAATAAAGCTGATATCGACTATATGGTCGTGGATGATACCCATTTTCTAACCAGCGGTATCGATCCCCAGAACCTGAGTGGCTACTATTATACAGAGCAGGAGGGGCGGCTGGTAAGTGTTTTTCCCATCAGTCAAAAACTACGCTATGCCATGCCCTTTGAGGATCCGCAAGTCACCATGGATATTTTGAAAAATTATGTCACCACTGATGGAGCTAATGTGGTGGTAATGGCAGATGATGGTGAAAAGTTCGGGATCTGGCCGGGTACCTGGGACACTGTCTATGGTCAAAAATGGTTGGTAAGATTTTTTAACCTGCTGGAAGAAAATTCAGATTGGCTCAAGACCACAACCTTTAAACAATATCACTCCCAATATGCACCGCGAGGGCTGGTGTATTTACCAACCTCTTCCTATTTCGAAATGTCCCAATGGACCCTGCCTACAAAACTTGGTCGTCAGATGGATCAGCTAGTGCACGAACTTGAGGATCAGGAGAAGATGGAACAGGCTCGTCCTTTTGTCAAAGGGGGGATGTGGCGCAATTTTTTCACCAAATATCCCGAATCAAACTGGCTGCAGAAACGGGTTCAGTTGCTCTCACTCAATCTGGACCAGTTAGCTGAAAAAGGGGGCATTCCCGAGACACTCCGGGATGATCTTTATCGAGCCCAGTGCAACTGTGGATATTGGCATGGAGTCTTCGGGGGGCTGTATTTACCCCATCTGAGACATGCCCTCTATGAACATTTACTAAAGGCTGAAACTGCCTTCTTAAAAGCCGGTGGGACACTGCCTGGTTTGGTTGACATTGATGGTGATGGTTTTCAAGAATATCGCCTGCGCTCAGATCAGATCCAGATCTTTCTTTCAAGCGATCAGGGGCATATCCGGGAGATCGATTGGCTACCGGCTAATTTTAATGTCACTAACTATGTTCAGCGTTACTCTGAAAGCTATCATGATAAATTGGCCCAGGCCGGTGAATCAGAGTCCAACGGTGGTTCGATCCATGATCAGGTTCTGACCAAAGAAGCAGGGCTTCAGGGTAAGCTGTTTATCGACACCTATGCCCGTCGAAGTCTTATAGATCACTTCTTCGATGCTGAGCAGGATCAGGGGGCCTACTACCGCGGTATCCTTGAGGATAAGCTGGTGATCCATTCTAGTGCGGTGGAGCAAGCTGAAGCCGGTGTTCATATTAAGAACTCGGGATCGGTAGAGAGCACCGCTGTAATCATCGAAAAACAATTGGAACTGCACCACAATACCCTTTCTGTCAAGATCAGGATCTCGAATAGGGGAGATCTGCCCCTGCACCAAAATTATGGATTGGAATTTAATTTTGGATTACTGGGTGGCGATAGCCCTGACCGCTATTTTTTACTGAATAATGATCATGCTGGACATCTCAATACCCAGGGTGATGATGCGAATATCGATTCTCTGTCCCTGGTGAATGAATGGGATAATTTTAAGCTAGAACTGAATTTTTCACTGGTCTGCCAGTTATGGCGGGCACCCATAGAAACAGTTACCATGTCCGAGGCTGGCTTCGAACGGGTCTACCAGGCTTCTTCCATTTTGCCCCATTGGACCCTTGATCTGGAGCCGGGTGAATCTTTTAGAACGGAATTTGTTCTGAGTATTGATAAATTTAAATAGATAGGCAGCCCTTGTCTGTCTTCGCGAGGTAAGTATGACCGCCGCGATCTCGTCTTGGAGATTGCTTCGTCACTGCGTTTCTAGCAAAGACAAATAATGGATACCCGCTAGAAAAATGGAATCGAATTAAAAAAAATTACTAAATACCATGAGGAATAAATGTCAAATAATCAAGCCACTGTAGCCTACTTCAGTGCTGAAATAGGGATTTCACCCAGTCTCCACACCTACAGTGGGGGACTGGGCATTCTAGCGGGTGACCATATCAAAGCGGCCGCCGATCTCAAAGTCAACATTGTTGCAGTAACCCTCATGTACAAAGAGGGTTATTTCAAACAACGCATGGATGAAGATGGAAACCAAACTGAGATCTATCCCCGCTTTGAGCCCGATCCACTCCTGGAAAAATTAAATGGCGGGATCACCTTACCCTTAAGAGGCCGTGATGTCCACGTCCAGGTGTGGAAATATTCCTTCCAGGGAATTCATGGCAATACCATCGATATTTTATTATTGGATACAGATGTGGATGACAATGAGGAGGATGACAAGAAGATCACACTTCGGCTTTATTCCGGTGGCAAAGACCACCGAATCCTACAGGAGGCAGTTTTAGGTTTTGGCGGTATCCGAGCTCTCAGAAAAATGGGCTATCAGGACTTCAGTACCTATCATATGAACGAGGGCCACTGTTCCTTCCTTACTTTGGAATTACTAAATGAATTCAAGGGGGATGAAGCGGAAGTGATCAAACGCTGCCATTTTACTACTCATACACCTGTGGCTGCTGGACATGATCATTTTGCTGTGGATCGGGTAAAGAAACTTATTGGCGATCTGCTCCCCAACGGCTTGAAACTGCCCTCAATGGTGCTTAACAGTCGCGTTCATATGACCGAACTGGGTCTTTACTTTAGCAGGAGTGCCAACGGGGTTTCAAATCTTCATGGAGCAGTGGCTCGTAAACAATTCCCCAAATTCAATATCGGTCATGTCACAAATGGTGTTTTCCATCGCTATTGGGTGGGTAAGATCTTTCGGGAAGTTTTTGATGATCACCTACCGGGTTGGCGCGAGGATCCCACCCGCTTGCTTGAGGTTGATTCAATCCCGAATGAAGCTTTACTGTTTGCCCGTCGCAGTCAGAAAAAGTTTCTACTGGACTACGCCAATTCTCAGACCCAACGCGCTCTGGCCAATAAGACTCTGACCGTTGGATTTGCCCGACGAGCCGCTGAGTATAAAAGAGCTCGTCTTATTTTTCACGACCGGGAGCGGCTTATTCATCTGGCCAAGGGCAATAAGATCCAATTTATTTTTGCTGGGAAAGCCCATCCCCGTGACGATCACGGCAAGGAAATTTTAAAGGATATTGTCCTCCAGGCCAGAGAGCTACTGGGGGATGTGAAGATCGTTTTTCTGGAAAATTACAATATGTGGCTGGGAAACCTGATCACTGCTGGTGTGGATGTCTGGCTGAACACTCCTTTGCGGCCGAATGAAGCCTCGGGAACCTCAGGCATGAAAGCTACTCTTAACGGTGTTCCCAATCTATCCATTCTGGATGGCTGGTGGGCTGAGGCCTGTCAGGATGGAGTAAATGGCTGGGCCATCGGAAATCCCGATCAGGCCAGCGATGCGGCGGATGCTGATCACCTGTATCGGATTCTGGAAGAGCAGGTCATTCCCATGTATTATTGTAACCAGGCCAAGTGGTTGAGTATGATCCGGGAATCTATCAAAACGGGGGTCCAGTTTACCGGTACTCGCATGGTTCAGGATTATCTGAAGAAATATTATAAGTAGTCACCCGGACCTTCTTTGATTATCGGATAATAACCTCATATTAAACCTCTTTATCCATTCCAACGCACACCTTATAGGCACGATTGCCTTCCCTCTTATCCGTTTTTAATTACCGAATAAGAACAGTCTTTTGAACAGCCCTAAACTCAGGAGTTGAGAAGGAGACCAAGTAGACCCCGCTTGCGGCTTGTTTCCCATTGCTGTTTAGACCAGTCCACAGCAGGGAATAATATCCAGCAGGCTTATCAGTCTCCTCGTAACTCCAGATATTTCGACCCAGGATATCATAGATCGTAATTGTGATATCTGCAGTTTTGGGGAGCTCGAACTGAATCGTTGTACTTGGATTGAACGGGTTGGGGTAGGGGTGATCCAGCTTGAACCTGGTTGGTAATACTGATAATACTTCGGGGTCTTTATGCATTCCTAAAAGTTCTCTCAGCATTATCGCGGCTTCACTCTCAGGATATTTTGTCAACAGTTGATTATTTGCCTGACTAGCTTTCCCCAGTCCAGATCCAGCCTCCTCTAACATCTCAGCGACCTGACCAATATCGAAAAGTGCCCAAGCTTCTTGCTCCTCCATCCCACCAATCTCATCATATTCTGCAACACTTGTCTCATATCTATCAACAGATTCATTGAGATCACCAATCCTAGCGAGAGCCCCAGCAGCCATATAATTAGCTACTGTAGTGACGAGTTGGTTTGGATATGCTATTCTGAGCTCGTCCATTTTCTCAACAAATGCACTCTCAGCTTTCATGCTTCTATAGCATCTCTCAATTCCGATCATTGCGGCATTTAGGAGTGTTGACTCATCCCCAATATCATTGACTATGATACTATCGTATAGTGCTACGGCATCTAGATACAACGAATCCTCTTCTAATCCCCGAGCTTCTTGATAGAACACAAGCATTTCTTCCGTAGAGCCCCCTTTAGGGAGACTACCAGGACCCATACCCAATACAACATCTGCTTGGTAACTCGTGTTAACACTCCCATAATTATCAGGAGTATCATTCTCCCACCAGTTTACTTGAGCATAGATTGTGCTAGCGGTGTAGTTCTTGATGTCCTTCACATTATCAGTAAAATAATTGAAGCCACCTTGATATATAACCGGTCCACCACCCATTGAGGAGTACACCCCCAAATCTGGAGTAGAGTATGAAGTTACATAAACACCTGCATAACCACTACTATGGATATAATTATTTACGTCATTTTCCCCTTCTTCGCGATGATTCGTAAGATCTGGCCCACTATAATTATAACAGCGGATGCCACTATAACAGTTAGAGATATCATTCCAATCCAAGCTAGTGTCGAGTCAACCTTGTACTGTCGCAACCAAGTCTTGTCCTTTTTGCGCCTAACTGCGTTAAATAAATCAACCATAGCTATGGCTATACTCATATTTATTTGCCTTGTTATCCACAAAAATTCCTGCGACTTATTAC
>JAJRSW010000072.1 GCA_024278595.1 Fidelibacterota bacterium
AAATAACATGGAAGCAAAAATTAATTGGCAGTTCACAACTAAAAATGCAAGAGTGAAACTTAAAACACTTTACCCGAAATTAGTTACTTGACATGACACTAGTGTCGTGTCAATCGTGTAGTGTGTAAAAAGTCGCAGAAATTTTTGCGGATAACAAGGCGAATAAATATGAGTATAGCCTGAGCTATGGTTGATTTATTCAACGCAGTTAGGCACAAAAAGGTCAAGACTTGGTTGCGACAGTACAAGGTTGCCTCGACACTAGTTACAGCAACCGAACTTACTAACCTGAATAATTCATAGCCCCTAAGTCATGAAGACCCAAAGTTTTAAATAATATAGGCTTATCAAAAATTATCACTCACAGATGCAAATAATTCTATTTAAAATGACCTTGCTCATAACTTTAATAATCTTCGTGGCTTAGTGTCGTGGCAATAATTCATGAATAATGCAGGCTAAAATTGTGACCAATTTTCAGCATAATCACTTCCCAGTCACACCCCTCTCGCAAGTCCATTAAAAACAAATAGTGGCCTAGTACTCATAATCCATCGGTTCGGGTTCAAGTCTCGGCCTGCCAGGTCGTAGCTCAGAGAGCATAGATTGGTGAGCCCACACTAACATCCAAATCTCTCGATTCATATCCAGAAAAAAATTACTTTAGAGGAACTTCTGGTTCCTGATTGCTTTAGGGAGAATAACGTGTATATAGAGTAGCCTCGCCAATAAACCTCACTGGCTGGCCCCAAGAGGATGAACGATTTAAAACTGGAACTGTCAAACAAACATTGCACTAACCCACACACCCAGCTCCGCATTGGAATTAGTCACAACACTCTCGAGCCAGATACATCTGAGAAGTACTTGGTCACGTTTGATAGCTAATTCGCAACCAACCAAGGATGGAGAAAATTTATGTTAGCAAGAGCTCTAGTATATTCTGAAAACGAATTTGGAAAGATCGATGGAAAGGTTGCAAACGGACTAGCACGCCATTCAGAAAAGTATGCTATTCTCGGTATAATTGATAGCACAAAAGAGGGTCTTGATTCTGGAGAATATCTTGATGATATTAAGAATGGTATCCCCATTTTCTCAAGTATTAATACTGCAATCGACGCACTGGGTTATGTTCCAGAATATTTTATCTATGGGATTGCCGCACAAGCAGCTTTTCTTGATCAGGAGCAGAGAGAGATAATCCTGACAGCCATGAAAACAGGCATGAACTTCGTAAATGGCTTACCTGAATTTTTTACAGATGATGATGAATTTATCCGCAAGGCAATTGAGTACCAGGTCCAAATTTATGATCTGAGGAAATCCCCTCCGCGAAAGAATCTGCACAATTTCACTGGACGTATCCATGACATCACAACACCTGTAATAGCTGTACTGGGTACAGATTGCGCCGTGGGGAAGCGCACAACTGCAGTAAAACTGGTTAAAGCTTTAAGGCTGATGGGGCTGAACCCGGTATTCATTGCAACCGGACAAACCGGTCTGCTACAGGGTGCGAAATACGGTTTGGCAGTGGATGTGTTAACCTCAGGTTTTGCTACTGGCGAGATTGAATATGCAATTCTTAATGCGGATAAAAAGGAGCATCCAGATATAATTATTGTTGAAGGACAGGGTGCCCTTAGCCACCCCGCTTATTCATCTACAAGCGCCATCCTGAGAGGAGCCGTTCCAGAGGCAGTTATTCTTCAGCACCCACCCAAAAGAAAGAACCATGCGGACTATCCCGAGCTACCCATGACCACCCTGGAACATGAAATCGAGCTGATGGAATTGTTTTCCAACACCAGAGTTATTGCTCTCACCATAAATCATGAAGATATGACTGATGTTGAATTAATTGACACGATTCATGAGTATGAATCCAAGTTTGAACGACCAACTACCGATGTCTTAAAGTATGGATGTGATAAGCTCGTTGACGCCATATTTAGTGCTTTTCCCAACCTTCAAAAACGAGTTGCCTCGCAATGATAACGCCAAGAATAGAGATAGACCTTGAGAAAATTGCTCATAATGCAAAAGCGTTAATAGATCTCTACGGTTCAAAGAGTATTCATGTAATTGCTGTGACCAAAGCAGTTCGCGGAAATCCTGATATAGCCAAAACTTTGGTGAAAAGTGGCATAGAAATTCTTGCTGATTCACGGATCGAGAATATTAAAAGAATGTACAATGCAGGTGTACAAGCCCAATTCCTGCTCACGAGAATCCCGGCTATCAGCCAGGCCGAAGCTGTTGTAAGATATGCTGACATTAGTCTTAACTCAGAAATATCTGTTATTGAAAGACTATCTGCTTACGCCATTGAGTACGACAAGCCCCATAAAATTATTTTGATGCTGGAGCTGGGTGATTTAAGAGAAGGGCTCATGCCATCTGATTTAGATGACATCGTTAAGCAAGCATCAAAAATGGAGGGCATTATACTTGCCGGTATTGGATCCAATCTTGCCTGTTTTGGAGGGGTGATACCTGACGAAGAGAACATGGGGACTTTGTCTTCGATCGCCACTGATCTGGAAGATAAATATGAGTTAAAACTTGAGTTTGTTTCCGGTGGTAACTCCGCCAACTACAATTGGTTTATGTCCACACAGGATGTGGGTAGAATCAATAATTTGAGATTGGGTGAATCTATTTATCTGGGCTGTGAAACCCTTTCGAGAAAACCCATTCCAGGTCTATATACGGACGCAATGACTCTAGTTTCCGAAGTTGTCGAATCCAAAATAAAACCTTCGTTACCGTATGGAACCATCGCTCAGGATGCATTTGGTAATATTCCGAAGTTTGTGGACCAGGGACAAATTCGGAGAGCCATTCTGGGTATTGGATTGCAGGATGTTCAAGTATCTGGGCTCACCCCCAGGGCAGATATTGAAATCATTGGCGCAAGTAGTGACCACCTGATTGTCAATGCAAAGGATCTCGAATTAAACATCGGGAATGAGTTAGAATTCGATCTGAATTACGCAGCTCTACTTTCAGCTATGAGTTCGCAATATGTAAATAAGGTGTCCAGTGCTCGCGTGAATGCCCACGAATATTGCGAAAGGGTAGAACAAGATTACCGCAGACATCTTCAGTTGCTGCCAGGTATTTCAATTAATGAAGATCATTCTCCCCTGCTTAACCTCAACGAGTCAGGGTTCAATTTGATGTTTGAACCATCCAGCCAGCAAGGCTACCAGTTTATGGTAAGGGAGGCTGTTTATGAAAAGATCGGCCGGATAAGCAAACATTTGGATATGGAAGATAAAACACTTTGGCTCCGTTCCGCGTGGCGGTCTTATGAACATCAGCGACTTTTATGGCAAGAACGGGTCGCCTCGCTACATACAGAGTACCCCAAGAAAGAGCTTAATGAAATTGAAGAGCTTGTATCATATTTTATCGCTCCCCCCAATAAATCAATGCATGCTACGGGTGGGGCAGTTGATGCACTTATCTATGATTTAAAGAGTGATTCCATCATGCGTTTTGGAACGAATGATGGAATGAAGATTAACCTAAATGACAAGTGCTATCCCTATCATCCCTACATTACCCCAGAAGCAAAGAACAATCGAAAGCTACTCATCGGTCTTTTTGAAGCTGAAGATTTTGTCGTTGACCTAAAGGAGTACTGGCATTTTGATTATGGAAATATTAGCTGGTCAATAGGCAAAGGGAAAGACCAAGCGATCTACGGTATGATTGAGGTCTGAGTCATTCTGCTGTAAAAAGCTTATTGTTCATTTCATTCTCTTGCTGACCTCCTCATAAACTCGCCTCTGGTTTGGGTTATGACAAAACTCGAAAAACACAGTGCCCCGCCAGGCTTATCGGGATCTGGAACATGTGAAGAGTATACCGCGCGTTCTGAACTGAATTTGGTATAAAACTTTTTAGTAAAGAAAAACAGGGAAAGAAGAAGAAACCGATATATTGGAATGGCAATTGGCCTAAATTTTATACGAGTTCATGTTTAGAGATATTAATAGTAACCATTGATTTAACCTGAATTCATAGCCACTAAGTCACAAAGTATTAAAAATATATGCTTAGCAATAATTATCACTCACAGATGCAAATAATTCTGTTTAAAATGACCTTGTTCATAACTTTAATAATCTTAGTGGCTTCGTGGCAATAATTCATGAATAATGCAGGTTAAAGCACTGTTTATCTAAAAGTTGAAACTACTCCAAACCTTCAAGTTCTACCCTTTTTTGTAACTACCTGCTAGAAACAAAAAGTCCCTTGTTCTGTCGAATAAGGGACTCCTCGCTGTCATTTTTCCGATAGTATTTTAGGCTTAAACCAAAAGCGAGTCAAGCCCCTCGAGGACTTTTTTTAACTTTTTTTATAGCTGGTTATATATAATAATATCTACCACTTATGGACATTATTGACACTTCGAACCATCTGCTTTACTTCCCCGTCTTATTACAATTTATAATTGCTCAGTGATAGCGGTAATTTTTGCATGGTAAAATTATGGAGAATTTGAAAAACAGTCTGCTTGAAGACTATTGGCCAGGCTGACCGGTTCTTACAGACTGGCTTTTTTCAACTGTAATTCGACCTTCTTTTTCAATAATTCAATTGAATCGATCCCGGCAGCTTCGGCTTCCCGTATCTGAGTTTTCAACTTATCCATCTCAACCTGGATCCGTCCTTTTCTGATGGTTCTTAGATTTGCCACAGCATCATCAAGTGAATCAGGTTCCGCTTCAGCCCGAACGATGAGCCTGGCGAGAAACCGCCGCATGTCCGGCTCAATTATCTCATCCATGATTGAAGACTGATTAATGGGGAATTCCTTATGAATACGATTACGCAGCAGAAAAAAGAGCTCTTTGTAGCGCATGATTCCGACTTCCTCTTCCGAAATGCTGCTAAGTAACCAGTCTACAATATCCTTGTTCGCACTCAGGTGGAGTCGGAGCAGGGCAAACTCAGCCATTTCAGGACCCGTTTCAGGTCGTTTTAAATTCTGGCTGGTTGTTCTTTCAACCCGCTGCGGTTGCGGGTTATAATCTGGGCGTCTGGAGCGCCTGGACTGCTTTTCCAACATACCCATGACTGCATCTTCCGGTACATGCATTTCCTCAGCCAATTGACCCGCCAACATTCCACGGAGAATTTCATTCTGCATCAAAGCCAATTCGGACACAATACTTTCCAGGAAAGCCGTGCGTTTAACCGGTGACCCCATTTGACCCTGGTTGGAGCTCAGCACAAAGGTCATAAAATCTGTAGCGCTACTCAGCAAGTTTTCAAAGGCCTTGTTATCTCGTTCATCAAAAAAACTGTCCGGATCTTCTCCGCCAGGTAATTCGATGATAGCCACATCCAAGCCCTTGTCCAACAGGGTCAATCCGGCCTTCTGGGCTGCCTTTTGGCCTGCGTTGTCACCATCATAGCACACGAATACCTTATCTGCAAAACGCTTGATCAGCCCGGCTTGTTCACGGGTAAATGCCGTGCCGGTCCCTGCTACGACATACTTAAAGCCTTGCTGATAGAGACGGATCAAATCCATATAACCCTCTACCAGGATCGCGGTCCTTGAATTTCTGATCTCATCCCGACTCTGATCCAGCCCAAACAGGGTTCGACCTTTGTGGTAGATGGGTGTCTCCGGACTATTCATGTATTTGGCACCTTCGCCATCCCCAAAGATCCGTCCACCAAAGGCCTGAACCTTCCCATTGATGTCGGCAATAGGGAACATGATCCGCTGACGGAATCGATCATAATAGCCACCACTATCTTTGGTCATGAGGAGGCCACTTTTAGAGAGGATCTCCTGCGAAAGCCCCATCTTCATGACCTCCAGGGTCACGGTATCCCAGCGATCCGGCGCAAAACCAACTCGGAATGTTTTGATAATATCCTCAGACAGGCCTCGTTTTAGTAGATAGTCTTTTGCAGCGGCTCCAGCCGGGTCAGCCAGTTGACGCTCAAAAGCCCGGCAGGCGATCTCATGCATATTGTAAATAGAGGCCCGATCATCTTTTTTTTGAGGTTCCCGCTGATCCAACTCGATGGTGATATTCACTCGGTCAGCCAGCAACTTCACCGATGATATAAAATCCAACCGCTCATGTTCCATGATGAAGTTGATCACATTCCCACCCACACCACATCCAAAGCAGTGATAGATCTGCTTGTCGGAACTGACACTAAAGGAAGGGGTTTTTTCATTATGAAAGGGGCAGCGACCAAACCAATTGCGCCCAGAGCGTTTCAGTTGGACATAGTCGGAGATAACCTCCACCACATCATTGGCTTCGCGGACTTGTTCGATGGTATGTTCAGGTATCAGGGCCATTTTCTATTTTCATTTCCTAACCACGGATTATACTTATTTCACTGATTCTCAACCGCAAAGTACGCTAAGATCGCAAAGAGAATTTTTAGTTCTTATATTTCAGATCAGCCGTCAATTTCGTTGTGATAGATATCTGATTCTCAGTACAAAATATACGAAGATTACTCCCTGAGTTAGCTATAGTTTATTTTGCAGGTCATCATCCAAGTAACTTTTCCTGTGTTCATCCCCACCCTGAAGGTCATGAAGTTCTTAAGACCGTTGGTGGCATCTAATACCAAATTGTACCTCAAACTTGCTCTAAATTTCTGCATTTTTTCCCGTTTTGGTACAATTGGCATCACACCAATTACACTTCATATTTGCCCAAGAAAACCCACCCCTAACCCCTCCCAGGAGGGGACTTGATCCAACTATTTGATGTGATAGTTGTAAAATTATAATGCCCTTTAGGTGTAAGTTGATTCCTGCTCATCCGTCTTCATCTGTGCAGATCCGTGGCTTAAATGCTTGCCAGTTTCCAGTTTCAAAAATCATTTCAGCTCCACAAAGGTCACTCCGGCTCCGCCTTCATCCAAACCGCCCAGTCTTTTCAGTTTCACGGCGGAATGTTGATCCAGAAGCTCATGCACAACCTCCTTGATCACGCCAGTACCTTTACCGTGAATAATCTGCAGGAGTGCCAGGTTACTTAAAACAGCCTGATCGATAAAGCGCTGCAATTCATCAATGGCGGCCTCAGCCCGGTAACCTCTCAGATCAAGTTTATAGGTGCTTCCGGATCGATCCACTACATTTACGACTGCCTTGGTGCGTATATCTTCAGACTGAATAGCCGGTGCCTGCCCCAGCCAGTCGACCGGTATACGCATCCGTTTACCTGCCACCTCTACCAGAACCTTGCCCTTCACTGGTTTTTCCAATACACTGCCTACCTGGTCGAGACTAAGCACAGTTACCCGACTCCCCTTGACGATATCAGCAGCAGCGATCTTCGCCAGTTTTCCAGGCTCTTCAGTGGCTTCAACCACCTGGTCCAATCTGGATTCAATCTCATCCAAAGTGTTATGAACCGCTTTAATACTTTCTTTTCCAGCTTGGGTTTCCCGGATCTGACGGATCACCTTCTCAACAGTCTGCCGGGCATTGGTAATGATCTGACCGGCTTTTTTAGCGGCCTCCCGATCAGCTTTACGTTCAGCTTTTGTGAGCGAATCCAGTGCCGAGTCTATTCGCTTCTGTTTCAGCTTCAACTCACGCTGCATATGCGAGTTATCCGATTTTAATTCGGAAAGGCTGACCCGTTCAGATTCAAGCGCCCGCAGGAGTTTCTCCATACTATCACGGGCCCAGCCAATGTAGCTCCGAGCGGTCTCCAAGATCTTTTCAGATAGCCCCAATCTCCTGGATATTTCAAAGCCATAGCTGCTTCCCGGTACACCTGCCTGAAATTTATAGGTTGGTTTTAATCCCCGCTGGTCAAACTCCATGGCTCCGTTCATTACATGCTCAGCTTCATGGCCAAATACTTTGAGATCACCCAAGTGGGTTGTGACAATGGTCGTAGTCCCCTGGTCTCGGAGTGTTTCCAGAATTGAGCGAGCCAGGGCACCCCCTTCTGCCGGGTCAGTCCCGGTTCCCAATTCATCCAGCAGCACCAGACTTTGGGAGGTGGCATGTTCCAAAATATTGATGATCGTCCCCATGTGAGCCGAGAATGTGGAAAGGTCATTAACCAGGGATTGTTGATCGCCGATATCAGAAAAGATCTGATCAAAGAAAGGAATAATACTGCCTTCCTCCACCGGAATGGGTACTCCGGCATTAGCCATAATTGCCAAAAGTCCAATGGTCTTCAGAGCCACTGTTTTTCCGCCGGCATTAGGTCCGGTGATGATCAATGTGACCGTTTCAGCGTCCATGTGCAAGTCTAAGGGGACCACCTTCCGCTGCAGTGCCAGACGAGGATTTCGGGCGGCCTTTAGTTTAAACTCACCAGTGGTTGACAAGCTGGGTATGGAACACGCAAACGTTTTACCAAACTTTGTCAGCGCCATGTGCTTGTCTATGAACTGGAGCATCTCATAATTACTGCGAATTGTGAGCTGGTGAGGGTGGAGCCGGGATGTAAGATCTCGAAGAATTCGACGAACTTCCTGTTGCTCCTCTAGCTCCATGGTCTTGATCTGATTATTCAGTTCAATTATCTCAAAAGGCTCGATGAAAGTGGTTGTCCCGGTATGGGACATATCCTGGATGACACCATTAACCTTATGTTTATAGCTGCTTAGCACGGGCAGGACCAGACGACCACCTTTGATACTGGCCTGCGGGTCGTTGAGATAGCCAAGATCAGCATATTTTCTGACCATATCGTTCATCCGGGAGCGGACAGTTCCGGCAGACTTGCGGAGTTTCTGTCTCAGGCTTGCCAGGGTGGTTGAGGCATTATCCAGCACCTCAGCATCGGGACCTACAACTCGTTGAATAGTCTGCTCAAGTTTTGGGAGCGGGACTAACTGTTGGAAATTATCTCTCCAGACCGAATCCTCACCGGGCTGACTATTCAAGTATGATCTCTGGAGGAGTCTGGTTTGCTCAAGCACATTATTCAGCGCCAGCAGATTTTCCGGCAGCAGAGTGCTGTCAACCAGCGTCAGGAGTCGCAGTGTATCACCCAGATCTTCATAATGGTGAACTTGAAAACTGCTGCTGACCTCCATTAGTGCCTCGATCTCTGTGATGCGGGCATACTGTTTCTCGATCTCACCCTGCTGATCTCCAGGCTGGAGATGCTCAAATTGATGTCCTACAGCATCACCGGCCGCTTCATCAGCTAACCACTGCCGCACATCATCAAATCCTAGCTGTTGGTAACTGGGGGTGTCCGAATTTGAGGCATTCATTATTGATTGTTTTGCTGGGTCTTGATCTCGGCTTCCAGCTGTTTGATCATCTCATACATATCCAATTTCTGGCTGGGATCCATATATTTCAAGGCCCCATCCATCAGTGAATTTCCAGATGCATCTTTACTTTTAATGGCTCCTTCAAGCAGTGAGTTCGCGTTTCCTGATTGTAAGGCTTCGAGAGCTTGTTCGATGATCTCTTTCTGGGGACCTTCCAATGATTCCATGGCTTTTTTCATCATTTCACTTTGTAGTATATCTCCGCCCCCTGTGGCACCAGGGATGATACTGTGACCATCTCC
>JAJRSW010000073.1 GCA_024278595.1 Fidelibacterota bacterium
GGGGGTTTCGTTGATCACGTGGGTGGCTGCTGTAGCTCTGTCCGGGTAAGTGGCCGCCAGCGCCTTTTCGGCGATCTCATCCACGGTCTGGATGATCTCATCCCAGGCTGTTTGAAATTCTGAAGAACTGATAATTCCATCATCTTCACAGTGCTTCCTGAATTTCTCAATGGGATCACATTTTTGTTCCTCAGCCAGTTCGCCGGCATTTCTGTATTTACGATGATCATCAGAGGAAGAGTGGGGTAAAAGACGGACTACATTTGACACCACAATGGCGGGTCCATTTCCCGCCCGGATACTGGAAATTGCTTGCTCAAAGGTTTTGTGGGCTGCGAAGAAATCGGTTCCGTCTGTTTCAAAGCGACTCAGGTTGTGATAACCGCCCACCATATCATAGACCGAACCAGCCATTTGCGAAGCCCTGGGAACCGAGATCGCATAACCATTATCTTCAATATGGAACAGAACCGGCAGCCTTTCACGACTAGCCCAGTTCAGGGCTTCGTGAAACTCACCCTGGCTGGTGGTGCCCTCACCGGAAGAGACGTACACTAACGCTTCTTTTGGGGCTCTTTGGGTTGCCAGAGCAGTGCCAACAGCCTGCAGATACTGGGTACCGGTGGGGCTGGACTGGGATACCAGATTTATTGATTTTTTTCCGTAATGTTGCGGGAGCTGACGACCAGCTGAACCGGGGTCTTCTGCTTTAGCCAGAAAACCCAGAAAAATGTCTTCAATCGTTAAGCCAAGACCCATGACCAGGGTTTGGTCACGGTAGTAGGGATATAACCAATCGATACCGGACTTCAGGTGCATGGCACAGGCCAGCTGGGCACCTTCATGACCGGCGGCCCCGATATGGAAGAAGGATTTTCCCTGGCGCAACAGGGTCAGCATCTTCTCATCCATCCGCCGGGAAGTGGCCATGGCTTTAAAGATGTCCAATAAGTGTATTTTACTATATCCCTGAAAGGTTGCAGACACGCATAGCCTCCATTATCGATCTAAAATATCAACTAGCTTAAACACCGCCTGAAAGACCTCCGAAAGAACTGGAATTACAGCTCCGGGCTGTATATCCTCACCGAGTAACTGCTGCATACTCACCACACCTTTACCCTTAATACCACAGGGGATCATGCCGTCGAAATATGACATATCCGGTCCTACATTCAAGGCAAATCCATGCATGGTTACCCACCGGGAAAGGCGGACTCCCAGGGCACAAATCTTTTGATCGTCGACCCAGACTCCGGTCAAGCCTTTGACCCGCTCACTGCTGATATCAAACTGATCCAGGGTTTGGATGATCACCTCTTCCAGATTACGCATATACCAGCTAACACTCTTTTTATGGTTCTCAAGATTGATGATGGGATAACCAACCAGTTGTCCTGGACCATGCCAGGTAATATCACCTCCGCGATCACTCTGGATGACCTGGGCATCCCGGGGATCCAGCAGGTTGCTTTGATCTGAATTTTTACCAAAGGTATATACGGGTGGGTGCTCTAGCAGGATCAGTGTATCCGGAATCTCACCGGCCAGTCGGCTGGCATGTTTGGCACGTTGGAACGCCAGAGCTTTGTTATAGGGAACCAGGCCTTTGAATATGATCTGCAGCTCAGCCATGCCGTTTCAGAACAGGATTTCCAGTTTATGACAAACGGCTTCCAACAGTTCAGTATCCTGGTCAGTGAATGGTGCCAAAGCGTGGGAGTCGATGTCTAGTTCGGCGACAAATTTACCATTTTTCATGATGGGGAAGACAAGCTCAGAGCGTACGTTTGAGCTACAGGATAGATAGTTGTCTTCCAGAGCAACATCCTGAATGATCCGGCTCGTTTCTGAAATTGCCACCTGGCCACAAAGGCCCTTGCCGAAGGCTATTTTAATATGATCTGTTGAAGCACCCACATAGGGCCCCAGAAGCAAGTTTTCACCAGCATCATCCACCAGGTAGAACCCCACCCAGTTATAGTGTGAGATCTCATTATTCAACAGCTTGGAAATGTTTTGCAAGATCACTTCACGTGATTTTGAGGTATTTATGACCTGGTCAACATAACTAAGGATGGCTGTAATATTTGGGTGTATTTGATTCATGTTATAGCTCAGCTTTCAGCCCCCAGTGTAAACAAAAGGATCCGCGAGACCAAGTTGCTTTGATTGTAAAATACAACTTATTCTAAAGGAAAACCGTGCTTCCCATATATCTGGGAACCCATCCAGTACATACATATAGGGGATAACTGTCATTGACAATCAAGATATTGGGGGTCTTCCCGAATTATCGGGATGCGGTTTTGGTGAGATCCGCATTGAACTAAAGATGAATGCCACGATCCAGAGCCAGACCTGAGGCCTCCATGATCATCTCGGATAAGGTCGGATGAGCATGGATGGTTTCCAGGATAGCTTCATGTGTGGCTTCCAGTGATCGGGCGATTCCGATCTCGCCAATCAGTTCCGTGGCCTCAGCACCAATAATATGAGCCCCCAGCAATTCACCGTATTGGGCATCATAGATCAGCTTGGTAAAACCATCTGTTTCTCCCGCTGCCATGGCTTTTCCAGAAGCACGATAGGGAAATTTTCCAATCTTGAGCTCGTAACCTGCTTCCCGGGCTGCTTTTTCAGTCAAACCGATCGAGGCCACCTGGGGGGTGCAATAGGTGCAGCCCGGTACATTATCATAATGCATGGGTTTCACATTTAACCCTGCGATATGTTCAACAGCTGTGATCCCTTCATGGGAGGCCACGTGCGCCAGCCAGGGCGGCCCTGACACATCACCGATGGCATAGATGCCCGGTGAGCTGGTTTGCATATATCGATTGGTTTTGATCCAGCCTTTTTCCAGCTCAACCCCAGCTGTTTCCAGACCCAGGTCTTCGATATTCCCCTGGACCCCTATGGCCACCAGAACCTTGTCAGCTTCCAGTTCCTGGATTGCTCCCGAGCCGCTTTTTACCGAAACTTTTGCCTTCCCCTTACTTACTAAAATTTGCTCAACGGTGGTTTCCAGAAGGGCTTTGATCTTTTTGCGCTTGAACATTTTCTGCAGTTCTATAGATATCTCTGCATCTTCAATGGGCAGCAGTTGAGGCAACATTTCCACAATTGTTACTTGTGACCCCATGGCCGCGTAAAAATCAGCAAATTCCACCCCAATGGCACCAGCACCCACCACCACCAGTTTTTCTGGAATTGAGTCCAGGCTCAGGGCTTCTTTGGAAGAAATAATTACAGCCCCGTCAAAGGGGGCGTTGGGCAGGGGACGTGGCCGGGCACCAGTCCCGATAACAATATGATCCGCGCTGATTTGAGTTTCACCATCAATCAAAAGCTGCTGCTCTCCCAAAAGCTTTGCCCTGCCAGCGATAACCGTTACCTCGTTTTTCTGCATGAGGAAACCCACTCCTTTGGAAAGGGCTTCGGCCACTTGGCGAGAGCGCTTGATCACTGCCGGAAAATCGACGTCCACGCCGGCAACACTGACACCATATTTTTTGGCCTTCTGCGCAGTTCGCAGGACCTCTGCACTTTTCAGAAGGGCTTTTGTGGGAATACAGCCCCAGTTCAGACAAATACCACCCAGGGCTGCTCTTTCAATGACAGCTGTCTTTTTTTTCAGTTGAGCAGCACGGATGGCGGCCACATAGCCCCCGGGACCGCCGCCGATGATCGCTATATCATAGTGGGTTGAGGTCATGTTAAATCCTTTATTTTACACCTTGCGGAGGCTTTGAACCTGCGCAAGGTGTATTCGTAATTCTTCCAACTTTTCGATAGTACCGATATCGATCCAGAAGGCATCATCCATGCGGTAAGCCTGGATCAGCTCGCCTGCCTCAGCCGCCTTCAGATAAACCGGAATAGTTGAGAAAGCGGTTCCAAAGGCCTCCATAAAGCCAAATATTCTGGGAGAAAGGACTTGAATACCGTTAAAGGCCAGGGGGTGAAAGGGGTCATTGTTCCAAGCGATTTCCTCGCCGGATTTTTGATTCTCCCAGCCACACAGCAGGTTCTGGTCGTTGAATCGCAAGTAGCGGGCTGTTTTACGGTCGGCAACTGCCATGGTTGCCAGGTTGTTGTGCTCCAGGTGAGAGATGGTCAAGGCCCTGAGATCCAAGTCAGTATAGATATCACTATTGCAGACCAGAAAGGCTTCTTCGTTACGGAATTGGTTTGCTGCGTGGAGCAAGCCGCCCCCTGTTTCCAATAGTTCTGCTTCAGGCGAAAGCTTAATCTCCACACCAAAATCATGCTGATTGACAAAGTCGGTGATCTGTGAACTCAAATAATGAGTGTTGATCACAATAGAGGTCACACCATTCATTTTCAAAAGCTGAATATTGTGTTCAAGCAATGTAGTGTCGTCAGCGGTAACCAGACATTTGGGGTGTTGGTCTGTGAGGGGTTTAAGCCGGGTGCCTTTTCCGGCAGCAAAAAGCATGGCTTTCATTGTAAGACTACCAAACTCTGAATTCCTTATCTTGAATCATTTGAGCTAAACCAAAAATTTTTAAGGGTGTCCAGATAATATTTCACAGATCCTCTTTCATTTCATCTATTGGCTCTTCAAAGTCACGGGACCTGGTGATTAACCCTTCTGCACCATCAGGGACCCGATCACCGCTTGCTTGCTCCCCAAGAACCAACCGTATTTTAGCGTTTTAGCCCCTGGCACCGATAAGCTCCTCACCATTTTCCACTGCTTCAATCCGCTTAGCCAACATCAAACCACCTGACTATTTTTCTAGTTCTCTATGGTTCAGGACAATATCGATATCATGAGTTTCTTTCAGGTGGGCGGCCAGGCGATTGGCGGAATGGACCGAACGGTGTTGTCCGCCGGTACACCCAAAGCTGATCATGAGATCGGTGAAATTCTGTTCCTCATAACTGGTAACAGCAGCATCGACCATGGTAAAGAGTCGTTTTAGCCAACGTGCCATATCCGGTTTATCAGAAAACCAATCAATCACCGGTTGATCGTTTGCGGATAATTTCTTATAGGCGATCTCACGACCGGGATTGGGTAGAAAACGACAATCAAACACAAAACCACCACCATGACCACGCTCATCAACCGGAACCCCATGTTTATAAGAGAAACTGGAAATCCTCACCTTTAAACGAAGGTTGGCTTTACCAAACTCCCGCAGAGCAGAGGAGCGGATCAACTGCTGAAAAACGTCCATCATTACCGGAATATCGATGGGTAGATCAACCTTGCGGATCAAATATTCAAGATTGCGGATGGCATAGGGAATACTTTGCAGAAAATGGGTCTTGCGTTCATAAAATCCACGGTAGCCATAGGCTCCCATGGCCTGCATGATCCGGATAAAGACAAAAGCATAGTAGTGTTTTGTGAAAGCTTCACGATCCACGGGGATCAATTGTCCCACAGCATTCAGGTAGTGGTCCAGGAGGTGTTCGCGAACCTCAAAGGGCAGGTCTGCCTTGGCATCGAAGAGCAGTGAGGCAATATCATACTGGAGCGCTCCCTTACGACCGCCCTGATAATCAATAAACCAGGGGGTTGCATCTTTGAGCATGATGTTGCGGGATTGAAAGTCACGATACAGAAAATGATTGCCATCAGCCTGCAGTAAAAAATCGGTGAAGGTCTTAAAATCTTCTTCCAGCTTTTGCTCATTAAAGCGAATGTGGGCTAGTTTTAGAAAGTAGTATTTAAAATAATTCAGGTCCCACAGCATGGATTGCCGGTCAAAACTATGGTGGGGATAGGCTTTTTTATAATCCAGACCCTGACCACCTTTGATTTGAAATTCAGGAAGTCGCTCCACCACTTGCTCATAGGTGTTGATCAGATCCTGAGAAAAAGCCGGTTTTCCAGCCCGGACCTTCAGGAGGTGATCGAAAAGAGTGGTGTCACCCAGGTCCTGCTGCAGATAGATCTGTTGATCCAGATCCTCAGCATAGATCTCAGGAACCATCAAGCCTTGTTTTAGAAAATGCCGGGAGAAAGAAATAAAAGCTTCATTCTCCAGCCGATCCTCGTTCTTGGCGCCGATGACTGACCGGGAGGCATTGGTAATTCTAAAATATTCGCGGTTCGAGCCATGGGCAGCCAGGGGACTTATTTCATCAGCAGTTTCCTGGAAATGCGCTTCGAATAATTTTTTCAGGTTTTCAGGCATATTTTCTCTCTTTTAACTTTTACCTCGTCATGCCGAGCGGAGTCGAGGGATACAGGACAAATACCAACTGAGAATCAAAAGCATTAATCTGTTTCTGTCCAAATGTAAGTTAAGCGCTCGCACCTCGACTCTACTGGGTGTGACGAATCCTTAACGAATGGTTTAAAGGTTCTTCATGCTGATGATGCTCAGGAACTCAGCCCGGGTTTCGGCCTCATCATGGAATTCACCCAGCATGGCCGACGTGGTGGCAAATGAATTTTGCTTTTCAACTCCCCGCATTTGCATACAGAGATGGCGGCCTTCCAGAACCACAGCCACCCCGGCTGGATCCAATAGATTATTAAGGGCTTCGGCAACCTGGTGGGTGATTCGTTCCTGGATCTGGAGTCTGCGCGAATACATCTCCAGAATACGAGGGATCTTGGACAGTCCGATCACTTTACCCCTGGGTATGTAAGCCACGTGGGCTTTTCCAAAAAACGGCAGCATGTGATGTTCACACATACTAAAAAATTCAATATCTCGTACCACCACCATTTCAGAGCATTTGTCTTCAAAAATGGCATCGTTCAGGACGTCTTCCAGATTCTGGTCATAGCCTCTGGCAATGAATTTCCAGGCTTTGGCCACCCGGTGAGGGGTCCGGATCAGACCCTCACGTTCCGGATCTTCTCCGATCTCTGTCAATAACTGGTGGGTGATGTTTTCAATCTTTGCTAAGTCTACCATATATTACTCCCGTTCACTGGACCTTGTTTCTTCATCATATTCTGCCAAAGGATCGATCTGCAGATAGCGCGAAAGATAATGCACACCGAGGTAAAAAGGACCGGTATCAAGCAGGGCGACCAATAATTTAAATGTGTATCCGGAGGCTATAAAGATAAGCAATTGCTTAAAAATTGGTTGAGCTATACCTACTGGCAGAGCGTGGGCATAATAGTGAGTTACCAGGATCACCGCCACTGTATCAACCTGCTGATGCCCAGAATATTGAGCATGGCTAGAGTACCCAGGAACAGACCGGCCAGTACCAGAAAGACCCGCTCCCGACGCTGGATGATCTCAGGGGTTGGATTTGTTAAAGATTCAGTCATGACAGCAGCCTTGGAAAATAGTTGTTCAGCGTCATTTTTATTGGCCTGGTTGGTCTGGTCTGGTAAAAGCGCTTTATAGAAACTTTGTTGTCTAGCCCTCTGGCAATGCCTGGGGACCGTGGTAATCCGTGTAGATTGTCGGGGTCTCCTGCAACCGTATTCGGTGCAACTGCCCGGCTTTAAGCTGGGCAGATAATTGTTCCCAGATCCACATCACCATGTTTTCAGTGGAGGGTTGTTTGCCAGCGAACCAGGGGATGTCCTGTTCGATCTGAGCATGATCCACGTGTTGAATGACCTGCTCCTGGACCACTTTTTTTAAATGACCCAGGTCCACGATAAACCCCGTGTCCGGGTTGATCTCTCCTGTCACAGAGACTGTCAGCTCATAATTATGTCCGTGCAGACGAAGATCATCACCAAAGGCTGCCTGGTTCTCTACATCGCTAAGATCTGAATTTCCGTAACGGTGGGCGGCACAGAAGTAAAATACTTTATTTAAAATAATCATAACAGATCCTTATTATTGCCTGGAATGTAAGCTGACTTCACTAATATCAAACAATGACACCAGGTAGCAGCGGGTCACGCAACATTGTTTCATTAAGCAACTACGACTGTTCCAGCTTATCGTTTTTCAAGAATGACGGTCTCGCAAAAAGTCCCTCTCGCAGAGATCGCAGAGCCGCAAAGTGTTGATATTTAAGCACAGACAACAGCATTCCTTAAGTGTGTATATTTATTACAGATAGGATTGTTTTCATGTTGTTTCCATACTTTTTGCGGTTTCGTCAATAATAAAAGATATCGCGTGCTTTAATAAAATGACTCATCCTCCCAGCGGGTGATTCGCCAGATATTAGCCGTCGAATCTTCAATAAAATCGAAAATTGCATTTCCTGAGATGAGCTCACCTTCGATGGACAGATCAAAGGTCTTGGTCAGGCTGATCTCCCCGCTTTGAGATGTATCAGTGGCGATGGTGGCATTCCAGACCAGGGTAAAATGATCAAAGGTGCGGAACAGGCCTCCCGTCGCCCGTAATTCTGTGTCTAAGCCCCAGTAATTGTTACCCCCTGTTCCGCCACCAATATCCGGGTCATAGTAGAGAAACACAAAACTGGTGTCAAAAAGCTTACTGTAGGCGATACTATCTCGATAAATATAGGCATAGCGGAAGTTCTGCAGGACTTCATCCGGGGAGCGTTGCTCGGTGAGGGTCAAGCTCGGCACACCGTCTAACAATCCTTCGCTGGGCGCAAATGGGTTCCAACAGCCGGCCAGAATCACCAGGAACAGTAAAAGCACAATGGGGCAAAACCGTCTCACGGATTACTGGACCAGGGCTTTTAAGTCGCTCCAGCAGTGCAGCGAATCAGTTTTCGAATCCTGCCAGACCGATACCTCATATAGCAGATCCAGATTCCGAACCAGAGTCAGGGTAGCCTGGCCCTTGAGCTCGGTCGGTAGCGGGGCTCTGGTGGCCAGGTAGGATAAGGTCAGCTGGTATCCGGCAATGATCTCATAGCTATCCTCGAGGGGAGAAATTTGTTCTATCTGCCATTCCATGTGCTGGAGATCGTCCTCGTCCAAGGATTGAAAGAGCTTGGTGATAAAATTCTCTTCCTCTACATAACCCCAGGCATCAAAGACGCCCGGCTGGGCGCTTGCAACGCTTTGGTCTGGGAAAAAAGCAAAGGATGGTTCCGGCTCAAGTTCACTGGCCAGTACGTCCAGATGATAATTCAATTTATGGGCCGGGAAGGCATTGGCGAGGTTTTCCAGAACGATCTCCGGGGTTGTAGGAGGTCTCCAGGCATAGGGGTCGGAATTATTAATAGGCGGTTCAGATTCCCGTGGTGTAAACAGCTCGCAGGAAGCCAGGAGCAGGGCGACCAGCGATATGGAAATCCAGAGTTTCATGAAACGAAACTACACTGAGTTGTCCCAAATGCAAATCACATGTTGAGGAAGAAACCCGGTAGACATACCGGTCTAAAACAATCACTTTTTAGCCACTAGCGTGATTGTTATCAGTCAATGTGTTTAATGACCACCTGGCACTTTTTGTGGTTTTGCAACTACTTTTGCGGGGTCGTCGAACTTCATTTTTTATTCACAGCACACGTGCTGAGTTCTTCGAAGTACAGTTAACCTGCATTATTCATGAATTATTGCCACGAATACACTAAGCCACGAAGATTATTAAAGTTATGAACAAGGTCATTTTAA
>JAJRSW010000074.1 GCA_024278595.1 Fidelibacterota bacterium
AAGTGTTGTTATTTATTGATTTATGTGTATTTATCGTAAACAGTTGTATTTAATGGTTATAAGGCATATTTTGTGACTTTCTAAATACTTTTTGCGGGAGCGTCAAAAGTAAAAAGTCAAAAGTCAAAAGTAAGAAGTAAAAAGTTAAAAGCTATAGGACAGGTAAGACATTTGAAGATTCAAACCCTAAAGGTATCTCACATTAAAACATATCCATGTTTTGTGATTCTTGGTGTCTGCGGGCTTTTGAGTTATAAAAAGTAATTAGGATAAAATGGGGCTGAGATGCAGGAACTATTAAGAAGAATTGAAAATAAAGATATCACAGTCGGGGTTATCGGTCTGGGCTATGTGGGACTTCCCTTGGCAGTGGAGTTTGGTAATGCCGGAATCCGGACCATTGGGATCGATGTGGATGCCAAGCGAGTTGATCAACTGAATCAGGGTGAGAATTATATTCAGGATGTTGAAGACGCCGAGTTGAAAGCCTTGGTAGAGCAGGGAACTTTTACTGCTACTACTGATTTTTCCAGCATCAAACATATTGATGCGGTCTGTATTGCAGTGCCAACACCACTGAGCAAGACCAAAGATCCTGATATCACCTATATCCTGTCGGTGAATGAGCAGCTGGAGAAATATGTCCACAAGGGTCTGATCGTGATCCTGGAGAGCACGACCTATCCAGGTACCACGAAAGAGTTGATCCTACCGGCTCTGGAAGCATCTGGCTTGAAAGTGGGGACGGATATCTTTTTACTATTCTCCCCGGAAAGAGTTGATCCAGGCAATCCGGTCTATCACACCACCAATACGCCTAAAGTGATCGGCGGGGTGACTGAGAATTGTCTGAAGCTGGGTAGTGCTATTTACGCCCATGTCATGGATGAGCTGGTTCCGGTCTCCTCACCTGAGGCAGCGGAGTTGACCAAACTACTGGAAAATACCTTCCGGAGCATCAATATTGGATTGGCCAATGAAATGGCCATCATGTGTGCCAAATTGGGTGTGAATGTCTGGGAAGTGATCGACGCAGCGGCCACCAAACCGTTTGGTTTCATGAAATTCACACCTGGTCCAGGACTTGGAGGGCACTGTATTCCCATCGATCCACACTACTTGTCATGGAAAATGCGGACTTTGGATTATCGGGCCAGATTCATTGAACTAGCCAGTGAAATCAATTCGGCCATGCCTGAATACGTGGTTGAATTGGTTGCTGATGGGTTAAATAGTGACTCAAAAAGCATCAATGGATCAACTATTTTACTGCTGGGGATGGCATATAAACCAGATATTGATGATGTCCGGGAGTCTCCGGCTCTGGATGTATATGCTTTACTGGAAGCCAAGGGAGCCAAAGTAAAGTTCCATGATTTCTTTGTTAATAAGATCAAGTTTGATTCCCGCTTAGAAGCATCCGTAGCCCTGGACCTGGATCAGTTGGACCAGTATGATTGTGTGGTGATCACTACTAACCACTCTGAGTATGATATCAAAGCTATTGTCGAGCACTCCAGGCTGATCGTGGATACCAGGAATGCCACTGCCGGTCTGCAGGATGGTAAAATTATTAGATTGGGAGCATCGTGATGCGGTTTTATTTTAGGATCACAATCCTCGTTTTTGCGGCGCTCCTCATAAATGCCCAAGATTATGGGAGGCTAAAAGCACCAAACTCTGGATCTAAAACGGGTAGTGTCCAATCGCTTATGGCCTTCAAAGAGGATACTTTTGCTTTGGAGAGAACCATTGATCCAAATCAATACATTCTTGGCTCTGGTGATGAAATTGGTCTCAACATACAAGCTTCCGATAATTATACCTTACCTCTTACCATAACACCAACAGGGGATTTGTTTATTCCAAGCGTAGGAGTTTGTCATGTTGCCGGGTATAGCCTGGCTGAAGGAGCATCAAAAATCAGGAAATACATCCTCGAGAATGCCTATCCCACCGCTCAAATAGATATGGTTTTGGTACGCCCAAGGTATTTCTTAATGCAGGTAAGTGGTGCAGTACAAAAACCAGGGTTTATTGCCATTACGCCATTGACCAGGCTAGATGAAATAATTAAGGAAGTGGGGGGGTTCCATCAATTAGCAAAAGAATTTGAACTGTTAGTAACTAGACCAGATGGGAAAAAAGAACTCATTAATTACCACAATTATCTTCTACATGGTGATCTTGCATCAAATCCGACCTTCTTAGAAGGCAGTATAATTAGTGTCCCGTTTGGCGAACTTGAAAAAAATGGCATTGTTGTGCGTGGCTCGATCAGTGGTGCTGGGTATGACATGATAGCGGATGGTGAAACATTAGGAGCATATATTCAGCGGAAAGTCAGGTTCGGAAAAAATGCTGATCTCAGGAATATCACCTTAACGCGTATTGTGAAAGGGGAAACTATTCATATAGTTATATCCCCTCAAGATTTTGAAAAAACAGTCCTGCAAGCTCAGGATGAAGTCAACTTTTTGTGGGAGCGGGGAGTGATGGTCAATGGCTTCGTGCAAACACCCGGTGGTTTTTCATTTTACCCCGGGTACTCAGTAGCAGATTATATCAGCTTGGCAGGTGGAAATTCTGTTAATGGCGACCCAAGAAGAGTGTACGTGGTTCATCAACATGGGGGTAGTGAATATGGCGATGATGTGATCGTTATGCGAGGTGATGTGATCTATGTTCCACGAGCACGGAAAGATATTTATTTTGGGAATTCTAGTATTTTGGGCGTTTTAACTGCTATTTCTACAATCTATTTAACATTCTTAGCAACCCAATAATGATAATTCGATTTCATGAATGCATAAATCAATAGGATGTTTATGTTAAAACTAGCTATTTATTTTCTTAATACACTCCTTCGATGGAGAAAATTTATTTTTTCGTTCATGTTAGTTGTAGCCATCTTAGTCTCTGCATTGATGCTCATTGTTCCCAAAACATTTAATTCATATGCCATGATTCAACCTGTTACAGCCAGTGAGAGTTCAGGTATTCTTGGGGTATTGTCGGGACTAACTGGTGGTGGAACCGGAAATCAAAGTGAAGCCGGATTAATGCTTTCCATATTGGAGAGCCGGTCATTACTCGAGTCAGTAGTTGATGAATTTGATCTTATGCAAATATACGAAGCAGATATTAGGGAAGAGTTAGTACGCGGACTGCGAGATGACTATCAGATAACTCTGACTGATGAGGGTGCCATTCATTTATCATTTGCTGCACATACAGACTGGTTTGTTGGGGAAGCAGAAGAGGGAGTGGTTAGAGCTCGCGCACAAAATATTCTAGACTTTATCATTCAATATTTAGATGAGCAGAATGTATTCTTGAAGACACAAAGTTCTCGATTTCAACGAGAATTCCTAGAACGCCGATTTCAGTCGGCATTGGTTACTTTAGATTCGCTGGAAACTGAGCTTACCGATTTTGAGAAGGAAACGGGAATTGTTGCTTTGGATGCTCAATTGGAGGGAAAGATCCTGATTGCCACAGAGTTAAAGAAACAACTTGTTGCAATTGAAACTGAATATTTTGTAGCAAGTAGATCGTTGTCTCCAGATAATCCCAAATTAAAGGAGTTACGGTTGGTGCGGGCAGCTATTCTTGGCCAGATCAAAAAATCTGAGAACAGGGACAGGAATAGTGATACTTTTATACTGGATCAGATGTATCCTCCATTTGCCTTGATACCGGATCTATCCATAAGGTTCAAACACATTGAAATGGAATTGAAAACTCATTTCAAAATACTGGAATTCTTAGGAACTCAATTAGAGGAAGCCAAATTGGGTGAAGCAAAAGATACGCCGACAATTCAAATCATTGACTTACCAAGCCTACCAGAACTTCGATCCTCACCGCAGCGAACAATTACGGTTCTAGTCACAGTGGCTATTGCATTTTTAATGATAATCTCACTGATCTATATAATAGAGAGCTACAGCCAGGCGGATAATAATTCAGAAAACAGATCAGCAATGAAGGAATTAAAAGCTACTTTTCTATCAGTATTTTCAGCGGCAAAATAGTTTAGTCTTTGATGGAAAATTTGTTGCATAGTTTAATGACTTAGTCGCAGCATTAAAGTTGATTCCTCATTCAAAAAAGTATGGCAAAATTAAATCTAGGTAGATCTTCTGCTGTTTACTTCGTAGCGAGATTAGTCCCAGCGCTTCTGGGGTTTCTCACAATCCCCGTTTTCACCAAAAGTCTCGGTGTTCAGGGTTATGGAACATTTTCACTAATCATGGGGGGCATTGGTCTACTCGTTGTTTTATCCACTGGTTGGTTGGAAAGTACCTTTGTCAGATTTGTGGGGGGGAGAGACGCTAACTCAAGAGATTATGCGAAAAACTATACCCTATTGTTGATTAGCACTTTAGGAATAATGGTGATCATTGTATCTATCGGTTCGCAGCTCTTCTCTGAACAACTTGGCGATGAAGTTCACTCGTATATTTTTTCAGCCATCTTGACATTTATAGTCATCGCATTATTTCGCCCGCTCATGAATTATTATAGAATATTTGAGTTGTCACATCGGTATGCAGCAGGAATGATTAGTTTTAGTGTGTTCCGCTTTCTAATCGCTAGCGCCTTATTGTTTTTTATCTCACATAGCCCGGATATGATATTTTACGCCTATTTTATAGTCGGCTTTGTGATAGTACTGTTCCCTTTAACAGCGGTGATTAGACTGTCAAAAAATGCAGTCGTGAAGTTTTCCTATCTTAAGGATATGATTAAATATGGCTTACCATACCTTCCCATGATGGCTGCCAACTGGGTATTCTCCATGTTCAATCGTTTTGCCATTGATCAAATTTTAGGAAGAGAATCAGTAGGAACCTATTCAGCCGCCTACAACATGACAGATCAATCGATTGGTTTTCTATACGTAGCAATTATGATGGCAATATTTCCACGAATGGTTAAACTATTTGATAATGGTGATCTGCAGGCGACAAAGAATATTTTGGAACATGGGTTATCTCTTTATGCAATTATTATCATTCCTTCAATTGTAGGATTTGCCTTTGTAGGAAAAGAGTTGTTGCCACTTTTATCTTCTGAGGAGTTTTCAGCTGCTGCGAAAATCATCCCTTTTTTAGCTGTAAATACAGGTATTATCGGTCTAAACCAATACTTTAGTAAACCCTTCGAGCTGAAAAAGAAAACACTAAATCTGATGCTTATTTTTGTCGCTGGTGCCAGTATTAATATGCTACTCGTTTTTCCCCTGGTAAAGATGTTTGGGCTGTATGGAGCTGTAGCAAGTAATTCTCTTTCACTTGCTACCATCGGATTACTCTTGTTCTTTAAGAGTCGTAGTTTGCTGTCTTTCAAGGTACCTTTGAAAATAACTCTCAAAGTTACAGTTGCAGTGATAGTAATGAGCTTTGTCCTATGGGGAAGTAGTTTTGTACTACCATTAAGTGTGGGAGGGGTTATTGTTAAAGTCTTAATCGGGCTCCTAAGTTATAGTGTAGTTGGTATTAGGATGGGATTTCACAAATATATTGTCAGGCATGTTTAGAGTAATTAAAGCCATCGAAAAGCAATCAATCAGCTTTTATGTTGCAGTCAGTGTCATTGCAATTTCAATCACTTTCCTTGGTGCATTAGAACCACAGTTATCACGAATTGTCCTGTTTATTATTCTGATGGCAATTCTTGCTTATCAGCATCCTTTATTAGGTATTGCCCTTAATTTTAATGGCTCGTATATCTTCACTTATATCTTTAATCTGTCAGAAGTGGAAAGCGGAATACTACTTGGGATGCGTCTTATACTGCTGGTCAGTTTTATCCGCATCTCTCAGGATAAATATTTTATATCACATCCTAAGCAGCAATCTAATATAACCTGGATTATGGGTGGATTAATTGTAATGCTCATAGGACTCCTATATTCTGATTCACCTCAATATGGACTGGGGAAAACATTGAGATATTTTGCATTCAATATAATGCTTTTCGTTACACCACTATTTATTAGATGGAACCGTGAGACATTTATAAGCCTTCTGAACTCAATTGCAGTTATAGGTGTTGTTGGTGGATGGGTGAGTGTGGTTTTTATTGTTTATAATGGTTTAGATCTGTCCGCGCGTATTTCATTAGTAGAACACGTAAATGTGATTTGGATTTCTAGGTCCATGGGAATATCCATTCTAGCAATTATTGGCCTTTTTCTCTTAAAAGAAAAGGACCTCTTTAGTGTGTTTCTGCTACTCTCATTGCCAGGTTTAATAATTACAATGTTACTGTCAGGTTCTCGGGGTCCAATATTGGCACTTTTTATTGCTATTTTTATAACCGTGGTATTTATGGAGAAACGCAAGAAGTCAACCATAATTGCCCTCTTCATGGGATTTATTCTTACAGGGGCAATAGCGTTGGGCATTACGTATTTATCATCGAGTTCGGTACGACTATTGACTGACCCAACCAATCTTAAAACTGACATCAGCGCCCTACATCGTGCAATTGCCTGGTTGAAGTCTATCGAACTAATAACAGACAATCCTTTATTGGGGATTGGAACCGGGAGTTTTTTAAAAGTTGGAAATGAAATATTGCCCTGGCTACCAAAGAATATATGGGGATATCCACATAACATATTTCTTGAATTGACTGTTGAACATGGCCTGATTGGTCTAATAATATTCATGATTCCGTTCATTCGAATATTCATTATGGAGAGTGATATTAATAAGAGGAAAATTTTTATCGATCAGGCAATAATATTAGGCTTTTTCACGTTTGCCTTGATCAATGCGCAATTCGGAGGAGATATTACTAGAAATGAAGGCTTATGGTATAGTGCGGGACTTCTAGCAGCTCTCAATACAGATATAAAAAAAAATGATTACTTCTCTCCCAACCCTCTTTCTTTGGAACATGATGGGGAAGAAATACCTTAGTATTATGGAAAGGGCTTAATGAAATCGCCTGATAGAATCTTGGATCGCAAAAGCGCGCGTAGCCTACTCTTCATTGGGTATTACGATATTTCAGAAATTACCTCAGCACCCCAGGTCAGAATTTCAGCAATGATGACAACCTTCAAATCATTTGGATGTAATAATGTGATTGTCGGTGGACGCTTGAGTAGGGCCAAGGCCCAGTTAAAATGGATATTTTATCTACGAAGTAGAAAAATCACCCATGCTTATATTGAGAACTCTACCTCTACAGCCTGGCCGATGGATCTATTATTTTTGATTATCCTCAAATTGAAAAAAATTAAAATTGGGATATTTATTAGGGATGTGTACCCTGCGTTTCATTACTTTCGATCAAAGTTAGTGTGGTATCAGGTGCCGCTTTATTGGGGATGGCACCTTTCAGTTAGAGTTTATGTTTCTATTGCGGATCATATTTTTACGCCCACAGAAGATTTTGTTGATTTTCTAAAGCCGAGACCACTCCACTACTCAGCTCTTCCACCTGCTATGTCGCAACCACCAATCAACATGTTCAACGTAGGATCAAAAAAGTTTCTATACCTAGGGGGTATCTCAGAATTATACGGGTTGGAATATCTCGCCAATAGTTTGGAACGTTTGGCTGTATCACCAGGGGGGGGGGGGATCGATTTTATCACGAGGGAGGTCCCGGACAGGATTAAACAGTATCCTAACGCAAGTATTCAATCAATGTCCTATGCAGAGATTACTAAATTGGAAAAAACCTATTTGGGAGGAATTATAGCTACACATGAGCCCTATTCTCAAATTACGGTAAATGTGAAATTATTTGATTATTTTAGCTTGGGATTACCTGTAATAATGTCGAATATGAGAGGAAATGTTGAACTTATTGCAAATGAGAAAACTTGTATTATAGCAGGTACCCCAGAAGAAATACCTGACCTCTTAGAAGAAATATTGTCCAATCCAAATATCCTTTTGCCGTATAAGGCAAATATTAACAATAGGCTTTATAGAGCACACAATTGGGAGAATCGAGTATTGAGGATTATGAAAAAGCTTAATGTTAAAGGTTTACCACGATGAAAATATGTATCCTTGCTGATGTTCAAAGTGCACATACGAAGCGGTGGGTGCGGTCAATTTCCAATAAGGGTCATGATGTAATATTGATCTCTTTCAGAAAAGGGAATATCAATGGAGTGAAATGCCATACATTAAAAACCCCAAAGATTCTGGGAGTATCTCCTTCCACTCCACTATGGGCTAAATTCCACTATCTGTTTGCCCGAAGATCTGCACAAAAGATTGTTGATGAATTTACTCCTGATGTTGTGCATGCATTCTGGGCTACCAGTTATGGGTTTCTGGGGGCAAGATTAAGGACGAAAAGTTTTTTTGTCTCAGTTTGGGGTATGGATATTACTGATTCGACCAGGAATTTTATTATGAGGCAAATTGTTAAATACACACTAAGCAGTGCAGAAAAAATATTTTGTACTTCACAATTTCTGCTCCACCAAACTGAGCCCCTGGTAGACAATGATAATCTGGTTCATATACCCTTTGGTATTGATACGCATCAGTTCTTTCCTGTCAAATCTGAAAAGTGTGATTCAGTAGTAATTGGTAGCACAAAAAGTTTCGAACCGAAATACGGATTAATGAATTTGATAAGAGCTTTTGAAATAATTAGCAATGAAGGTGGGAATGTTGAATTAGTGTTAGTGGGTTCAGGATCATTGAAGGATGAAGCTCAAGAATATGTACGGGTAAATATGATTGAGAACAGGGTCACCTTTTATGAAGCTGTGGACGTTGATATGATTCCTGAATTTCTCAACAAAATGGATATTTATGTGATGCCTTCTGTCTCAAACTCTGAAACCTTTGGTGTCGCTGCCCTAGAGGCATCGGCCTCTGGTATACCCGTGATTGCCTCCAGGATAGGTGGTGTCCCAGAGGTAGTTGATGATGGTGTAACAGGATTATTGGTGGAGCCTAATGACATCGAAGCGCTTACCTCAGCCCTGAAAGAGCTTGTTGGAAATAGCCAATTAAGGCGTAAGATGGGGACGGCAGGTCGATTGTTCGTACAAGAAAAATATCTTTGGGATAATAATGTTGATGCACTGCTCGAGAATTATACCAATTGATATGACATCGGAACAACACATGTGGTTTAGTACAATATGAAGATTATGAGTTAGAACTGTTGTTTTGAAAAAAATATTAATCATATCTCAGTATTATCCGCCCGAAATCGGTGCTGCTGCCACCCGCTGGAGTGAATATGCTGAGATTATGACCAACATGGGTCATCAGGTTACAGTGCTTAGTGAGCTTCCCAACTATCCTTCCGGCACGATCTCTGAAGGTTATCCCAAATTCTGGTATTTTACTGAAAAGCATGAAAATCCTCTTCTAAAGGTCATACGCTCACCGGTTTGGGCTAATCCGCGGAAAACTACCTGGCAACGTCTGGGATTTTTTGTCAGTTTTATGATATCTGCTAGTATAAGAGCATTATTCCTCCCGAAATTTGATTTAATCATTGTTTCCAGTCCACCCCTGTTTGTGGGTTTAATAGCTACTTTCCTCAAACCCTTTAAAAGAGCCAGATATGTGCTAGATCTGCGAGATATATGGCCAGAATCTGCCCAAGTTCTGGGCGAAATAAAATCAGAGAAAATGTTGTCCTTTGGGAGATTCCTGGAGCGAACAGTTTATCGGTCTGTGGATGTTTTTTTTCTGGCTGTGCCAGGCTTCAGTCATTATTTGGATCAGCGACATCCCGATCACGCGGTTAAACCAAAACTGAATCTTATGAATGGTGTGAGTAATAAATTCCTTGAGCTGATTCAGGATAAAGGGAATTTGCATATAAATAAGCCATTCACCGTACTGTTTAGTGGGAATATTGGGCTCGCTCAAGGACTTGAGACCGTTCTGGGGGCGGCAGAATTGTTGCGTGAAACAGGGGTCCAGTTCAAGATCATTGGTGATGGTGCCAAGCGGGAGGCTTTAATTTCGCAAGCTACAGCCATGGGCTTGGAAAATGTTTCGTTTATCTCCTCCATGCCCCGTGATCTACTGGTAGAACATATCTTAACTGCTCATGTATGTCTGGTACCCCTAATCAAAAGCCCGCTCTTTCTAAACGCGATCCCGTCCAAAATGCTGGAATATATGGCTGCCGGTAAACCGGTCATCGTTGGGATAAAGGGTGAGGTCGAACAACTATTATCGGACTCAGACGCAGGGGTCAGTATTGATCCTGAGAACTCACAGGAGTTGGCTGAATCTATTTTGGGATATAAAAATGATCCCCAACGGGTTGAAACTGAAGGGCGCTCAGGAAGCCGGTATATTCAAAAGAAAATGACCAAGGAGGTCATGTTAGAGCGCGCCATGGCTGGCTTATTTGAAGAGGAGTAGATCACCAATCCAACTCCAGTCCCATTTCATATAAAGTCCCGTCCACAATTCTCAGGTTCACCTTCGTCGTTGGTGATAAATAGTAATTCAAACCCATACTTGATCTGGTTGACACACCTATTTCACCACTAATAAACGAGCTGTCCTCCTCATCGAAAGCTCCCCGCTCCTCATAGCTGGTGAACACATCTGAGCCTGGATCAGCTCCTCTCCCTAGAATATCCATCTGGCCCTGAATAAATAATTTTGGCCCCAGCAACCAATCTGCAGCAATACTTAAATGCGTGGTGTTCGGTCCATCCTTAAGCCCCAGCAAACGACCAGCTGATGTGTAACTGTTAACTGGATTTGCATGGGAATAGGTCCAGGGTCTGGCAGCAGTGTATTCGATTCGGAGGGCCGGTAAATTTGATTTCGGAAAGTAGCTGGCTCCCAACTGGAACACAAATTTGTTGCCCCACCAGCCCGAAAACAGCTTGATCAAATCCAACTCATCAAAAAACCAGGTGCCATAGCTGGTAAGGCCGGGAAACATCCGCCACTTAAAATCAAAAGCCATGAGCTTATTGTCCAGATCACCCTGGACATGTTCTTCAGCAAAGAGGAAATTGACCGGGTTCAGGTAACCCAGCTCAAAATCCCGGTAGGCATAGATCAACAGCTCATTGAAGGCAAACTCAAAATTTGGGCTGATGTCAAACTCAACCCGGTGAGCTGATAAATTACGCCGAACATTTACAGTATCAGCCACTGGAATCTCATTGGGACTCAACCGGGCATGGATAAACTTGTAGCGTAAATGGGGCAGGCCGGTGGTCCACTGCACATGGGGCAAGGGATTTACATTATCAGACAGAATAGCTGAATTTGATGGGGAATATCCCCAGTAGACCGGCTGGCGGTGGATGCCCAGTGTAAAATCTGGATGGCCAAAGTTGAGCGAAGAGTTTGGATAATCCCAGTTACGCCAATTGATATATTCACGGTCCAGGATGTAGCCCTCCTTATAGGTGTCAGGTAGATCCGTGAAATCCTCATTTCTGGTGATCCGATGGTAGGTGAACTGGGTGGTGAAGGCAATCCTACCTGTTTCACCAAAGATTCCCAGATGATCGGTGTAATAGCCTCGTGAACTCTTACCGTTATTCTGCACCCGAAAGGTTTCTGACCAATTGATCCATCCCTGATCATCCCCAAACTTATAGGTCATAAAAAAGGGTTTGAGCGAATCCTCATTAGGGTGGCGCAGTGCAGACAAGGCGGACTTACTCCAGGGGAGGGTAATGCCCGCTTTGGTAATTTCCCGGTTAAACTCTTTCACAAACCGATTCAGCGTTCTCAGATCACGTTCGCTGAGCTGGTCTCCGTTTCCGGCCACTTCAGCGAGCATAGTATTGATCTGATCATAGGTGTAGGGTCGTGTGCTCCAGTATTCTTCATTAATGCGGCCCAGGCTCTCCTGGCGGTCCAGGAAATGATACACGGGATGGTCAGTAACAAAGGGAACATTCTGAGCGATTAACGCGTGAACCAGTAGGAACAGGAATAGAATCTTTTTCATAGCTTAAAAAATAAGACAAGGCCAGACAGATGCTACTATTGTCGTTGAAAATCTTTAAGCTGGGACCGGCAAACCCATCTACGCCTATCGGCTACGACCAGTAGGAGGTGTGAGGGTCAATAGAATCGAATAATGGAAGGACCGTTGGCTTTGAATCTGATCCACGGAGTTTATATTCAGTCCGTTTTTTACGAGTAGAAAATACCTGAATATTTGGCTTAAAAGGAAGCATTAATAGGACATGCCACGCTGGTTGGAAAGAACATTGTTAATCATAGCTGACCTGATTGCGGTCAACCTGAGCTTTATGATCATTTTTATGCTCAGGTTTGAATCCGGAATGTATACCAATACGATTCAACTCGTCTGGTCCGACATGCAGTTCCCGGCAATGTTGTTATCCTTGTTCTGGTTGTCGCTCTTCATGCTTAATGGATTGTATAAGATCCAAAGAACCATTTCCCGGTCAGATGAATTGATCAACATTGTCAAATTCATTTTCATGGGCATATTTTTCATTTACCTGCTCACGGTTGATCTGGACAACCCGGTTACCTTCGGAAAAAGTATCCTGCTCTTTTACGGCATAACCCTAATCACCAGTATCAGTATTGGTCGATTGATCGTCCGCTCCACCCATCTCAATCTGCTTCAGAAGGGCAAAGGACTCGCTCCGACCCTGATAGTTGGTTTAAATCGACGTGGATTGATGGTGCAGAACGCCTTTTTTAACAGACCCAGATCGGGGTATAAGCCCATTGGGTTTATTAAAATGGATGCTGCTGAGAGTGTTGAGCCCGAATTTCTTACGCTACCGGTGCTGGGTGAATTGAAAGATCTGTCCGCAATTATCCGGGATAAAAATATTAGTGAGGTCATATTAGCCCTGGAACGTGATCATCATGATCGAACCGTTGATATCATCAAGTTGCTCCAGAATCATAAAGTTGGTATTAAAATAAATCCTGATATGTATGATGCTATTTCAGGATTAGCTCGTACGCAACAGCTCCACGGGATTCCGCTCATTGATATCATGCCTGATTATATGCCCCTCTGGGAGCGGATCGCAAAACGCTTATTTGATCTATTGGTAGCTTTACTGGTTTTGGTGTTGGCATCGCCCCTACTATTGATCATTGCCATTGCCATAAAGGTGAATTCAAAAGGACCGGTGTTATTCTCCCAGGAGCGGATTGGAAGATATGGAAAACCATTCAATGTGATCAAATTTCGGACTATGATCCAGGATGCCGAGGCGCATACGGGGCCGGTATGGGCCACGGAAAATGATGATCGCGTCACCAGGGTGGGAAAAGTATTGCGGCATTTGCGCCTGGATGAATTGCCCCAGGCCATCAACGTCCTGAAAAATGAAATGAGCATCGTCGGACCGCGACCAGAGCGTCAGTTCTTTATCGATAAGATTACGGAATTGTACCCCCTCTATCCACGTCGGCACCAGGTAAAACCAGGGATCACTGGCTGGGCCCAGGTAAAACAGGGTTATGATACTACGTTGGAAGCCTCACGCTTAAAACTGAAGTATGATCTTTTTTATCTGGAAAATATCTCTTTGAGACTGGATTTCAAGATCATCATGTATACGGTTTATGTCATGTTCACCGGATCTGGTAGTCGGTAGAGTGGGAGGGCAGTTAATTGGTTTGGGGTATCAGGATATAAAGGTATAAGGGGTGTCATCCTGAGCCCATAGAGTGCTCTCGCAGGACGACCTTGCACCCCCTACTTTTGACATCTAAGAAAACTCTGGCTCAGAGGGATCCATTGATTGGCATGGAAAAGCAAGGTCGGGTCAGCCTAAGGACTGGCGAGAAGCCTTTTTGAGAATAGCGAATAGAAAATAGAAATGGGATTAGGGTAAGGCAAATGTTGGATATTCAAAAGATCAGAGAAGATGTTGAAGGGGTCAGGCAGGGGATTCTGAATAAGAATGTCACCATCGATTTCGAGACGATCCTGAAGCTGGACCAGACACGTCGTGATGTGATCAGTGAAGTTGAGGTTTTGAAACACAAGCGGAACCTTGTCTCAAAAGAAGTGGCCACCCGCAAGAAAAATCAGGCAGATGCTTCAGATCTCATTGACCGTACCCGGGAAATTGGGGGGCGGATAAAAGCCTTGGATGATCAGCAAAGAGAGACCGAGGTAAAGCTGGAAGAATGCTTGATGCAAATTCCAAACCTGCCCCATGATTCGGTACCGGTTGGATCAGATGCCTCTGAAAATCCAGTTATCAAAGCGTGGGGCACCCGGTTTGAGCCAGACTTCAACTTGAAAACTCACTTAGAAATTGGTGAGTCCCTTAAATTATTCGATTTCCCGCGCGGAACCAAGATTGCTGGTCCCGGGTTTCCCCTGTATACTGGAAAAGGAGCTCGGCTGGAGCGCGCCTTGATCAACTTCATGTTGGATTTTCACATCGATGAACATGGGTACACCGAAGTGCTGCCGCCAGTGGTGAGTGATCGGAAGGCTATGACTACTACGGGGCAACTCCCGAAATTTGAAGATGATATGTATAAGATTCCCCAGGATGAATTGTATCTGATTCCCACTGCCGAAGTTCCGGTGACAAATATTCATCAGGGTGAAATTATTCCTGAGGAGGATCTGCCAATCCGCTATTGTGCCTACTCATCCTGTTTTCGAAGAGAAGCTGGCTCCTATGGGAAAGATACCCGTGGTTTTCTGCGGCTCCATCAGTTTAATAAAGTCGAGCTGGTGAAATTCACCAAACCCCAGGACTCCTATTCTGAACTGGAAAAATTGAGAAGAGATGCTGAAGAGATCCTGGAAGCACTGGGGCTGGAGTACCGGGTCATCGAATTGGTCACGGGTGACCTCTCTTTTGCCGCAGCCAAATGCTACGATATTGAACTGTGGGCTCCCGGTGAAGACACGTGGCTGGAAGTATCGAGCTGTTCCAATTTTGAAGCTTTTCAAGCCCGTAGAGGTGCCATTCGTTATAAGCCGGAAGGCGGCGGAAAAGTGCAGCTGCTGCATACCCTTAATGGTTCTGGTGTCGCCACACCACGATTGTTAGTGGCTTTATTGGAAAGCTATCAACAGCAAGATGGAAGTGTGGTATTGCCTGAAGTACTGGGGCCCTACATGGGCTCCGCTGGCCTCCACCTGGAATAGCTATTCCATTGCTGCATTATTTGCTTGTGCTAATTTTACTGGTCCCCTGGACCTTAATCGGGATCCCGTTGGTTATCCTTGGAAAATTAGTTGATCCCAGTGGACACCTTTCACACTTCTTTGGTCGGATCTGGGGCAAGGGCATCCTGGCCGCATCACTTGTGAAGGTCGTGGTAGAGGGGCAAGAGCACATAGACAAGCAGTCTCAATACATTTTTATCTGCAATCATACATCAGCATTTGATATCCCGGCTGTGTATTGGGGAATTAAGAACAAGCTGGGGATGTTGGCCAAGAAACAACTGAAGCATATCCCTCTTTTTGGCTGGGCCATGTGGGCTGCTGGTCATTATTTCATTGACCGCAAGAATCATAAAAAAGCCCTGGCAGTCATGGAACAGGTCGCGCTATTGCTCTCAAAGGATCGTAAACATTCCCTGGTTATTTTTGCTGAGGGGACGCGCAGTCTGGATGGGCAATTACAGCGCTTTAAAAAGGGCGCTTTTATCCTCTCTCTGGATACGGGTATACCAATCGTGCCCATCATTATCAATGGTGCTTTCAAAGCCAAGAGTAAACGGGGTCGTCGGATAGCAGCCACAACCATCAAACTTACTATTTTACCGCCCATGGACCCAAGCGACTACAGCCAGGAAACCCGCCAAAAATATGTTGATGATGCCCAAGATCTTTTTGTTGAGCATTATGAGGCTCCGCATAATTAGGATTCAATGGATGCGCAAAATATTGCGTACCTAGCCCTGGAAATAAAACTTCATCCCGGCTGGTCGTAGCTTAACTTCCCTCAACCAAACAGGGACAGGTGGATGTATACATTTCAGGATATGGCCGGTGGCAATCATATTGCCGAGGATGGTCGTTTCCAATGGAGGGATCTGGAAGAAGATCTGGTGGTCTGGTGGTTGCGGCAATCAGAAGTTCAGACCAGTCTTCTAACCACTGAGGGCGAACATCTCATCGTGGTTGATCCGGGTCGGTCCAACGATGGACCAGGACCGGATATTCTGGATTGTCACCTGATCCTGGACGACAGGGAAGTGTACGGATCCGTTGAAATGCATCGTCTGGCCAGAGACTGGTATGGACATAAACATGCAGGCGATCCCAAGTACCGGAATGTTGTTTTGCATGTGGTGGAAGTTGAGCGGGGAGGGCCTGACCTGCCCACTTTGGTGGTCCCGCAACAGCTGGGCCGGAAGTCATTCTGTCTGGCCAACCGGCCCATATCTCAGGCAGAACTGTTCCAGCTCGCTCAGCATCGCTTTCACGGGAAAGTGGAACATCTGCAATTGCTGGGGACCGAAGCCCCAAATTTTAGCCCTGTGTTCCTGGGGCTTTGTGAAATCTTACTTGCAGGTCCTCGCCGCCCTAAACAATTACAGGCATTGGCTCTGCAAATGGGGCTGTCAGCCTGGCCTGATATCAGAGAATGGCAGGGCAGTAATCAATCCTGTTCGCATAGCAAGATCCAGTCGTCTGTGATAGAGCGATTGCTCCAGTCTGCTGAGCTATTCGATCCCAATGACTGGCGATTCCCAATTCCATTCACCTGGGGGGAATGGGTCCCGCATTTGGCCCGAGTGAGCATGTTAGGAGTTTCGAGAAACCAGGGTTTCGAATGGGTGGTGAATGTATTAGCTCCTTATTATGGTTTGGGAAGAGGATTTGAAATATGGTTGAGAATGCGGCCATTCAGACATTATGGTTCTGAGAAATGGGTCAGTGTTAATTTGGGAGTAGGGAGTGCTCAAACCATTGCTGAGCAACAGGCTATGCTTGAATGGCGATCACAATTATGCCAGCAGCGAAATTGTACGGCCTGCCCTTTGACCCATTCCCATCAGACTTTAGCCTTGATTAATTAAATTACAGGATGATATAAAAGTTATAAGGGCTTGATTCTGAGCTTGTTATCAAATAATGCAAATGATATCTTCTCCCCCAATATGAAAATTCTATTCACTTCACACATCATCTGGGTCATCATGTTTTATGGCCTGTTTATGAATACACCGGCTATTGCCGCCGGGCGGGCACCAATGCCCGGTATGGTCAGCATGGGGCAATTGATCCAACCTGTCCTGGATTTGCAGGATGATGATTTCCTTTTGGAATACTTCCTCCAGGAAGCCAAACGGTATTATGCTGACGCGCGCCTGATGATCGTTGCCCGCGATACGCTAGGGGTCCAATTTGAAGTTGAACGTCTAGTGGCCACCCTGGCAGCCATTGAGGAAATTGATGCACCCATGCCTGAAGAAATCCGGGAAACTGTCAGTGGCTTAAGTGAGCTGGCCTCAACCGATTTCGAAGGGCTCATTAGTGAGGAGCTCCAGTCCTTACTGGGACAACCTTCTTTAAAAGATCAGCTTTCCCGGATGAGCGACCTGCTGGATTCCTTAGATTCAGATGTGAGCTTTGTGGTGGTGGATGACCGGGATGGACATCTGCCATTGATCTTGAACAGTCGCGTGAAAACCATGATCAAATTATTGGGGGAAAGAAAACATTCGGAATTCCAAATCTGGTTGGATCGGTATTCCCAATATGCCAGCACTATTCGCCCCATCCTGGCTTCTTATGGACTTCCCGAAGAACTGATCTACCTGGCCATGATCGAATCGGGGCTAAATCCCAAAGCATATTCTTATGCTCACGCCGTTGGTCCCTGGCAATTTATCTCAGCAACTGGTCGCAGATACGGATTGAAACGTGACTGGTGGGTGGATGAACGTCGGGACATGGTAAAATCAACCCATGCGGCCGCCCAATATCTCAAGGCATTGCATGATGAATT
>JAJRSW010000075.1 GCA_024278595.1 Fidelibacterota bacterium
AATGTCTTATAGTTTACCAATTCTGAGGGCAGCACCGCTTTGATGACATGCTCCAGAACATCGTTATACATCTCACCCTTAACATCCACACCATCTTCATGTTGATTGGAGATCACAACTGCTGTAACCGCCTCGGGTCTGTGGGTCTCAGAGTTATACTGGACCGTGACCTGTGATTTTCCATCGGGTCTCAAGTAGGGTATGATCCCTTCCTTGCGGACCTCGGCCAAACGTTTGGTCAGGGCGTGGGCCAGATGAATGGGCATGGGCATGTACGCAGCGGTCTCATCCGTGGCATAGCCGAACATCATCCCCTGGTCACCAGCTCCCTGTTCGTGGGTATCATCATCCACACCGCGGGAGATATCCCGGGACTGTTTATCGATGGTTACCAGGACTGAGCAGGTTTTGTGATCAAAACCCATTGTTGAATCGGTATAACCAATGCGTTTGATGGTTCCTCTGGCGATGCGTTGGATATCTACATAAGCTGAGGTGGTGATCTCCCCGCCCACCAGAACCAGACCAGTGGTTACAAAGGTCTCACAGGCGACGCGACCCTGGGGGTCCTTCTCCAGGATGGCATCCAGAATAGCATCTGAGATTTGATCTGCGATTTTATCAGGATGACCCTCGGTGACTGATTCAGATGAAAATAAGTATGACATGAACTGTTCTCTCCGGTTAATCAAATTTATTTTAGCTTTTCATTTTAGTCGCTAAAAGTTGTATTTTTCAATTTAATTTAAGCTCTGAATAATCACCCACATTGATCGATCTGGTCTGACTCTCTGCAATCGAATGATCCCCGATAAGTGAATGACTAAGGATCATATTCTTGATCACTGAATCCTTACCCACGATAGTTTCAGTTAGAATCGCTCCGCTTACATCAGCCCGCTTGTCAATGGTCACATTCGGACCGATAATTGAGTTCACAACCTTTGCTTCCGGATGAATAAAGACGGGGGGATGAATAATAGAATCTTTCGCGTGATCAGTTGACAATGAATCATCCAGTAAAAATCGGTGAGAATCCAACAGAGATTCTTTGGTACCGCAATCATACCAGCCTTTGATCTCAACCGCCAGTATCTCTTCCCCGGATTCGATCATCAGTTGCAAGGCATCCGTTAATTGATATTCACCGCGGGTTTTGATCTCATCAGTAATTAATTTTTCAATTGCAGTTTTCAGGACTCGTTGGTCCTTGATGTAATACATCCCGACCAGAGCCAGGTCAGACTGGGGTACTTCAGGTTTCTCAACCAGACGCATTACACGGTTTTCCTGGTCAACCTCAGCAACGCCAAAGCGGCGCGGGTCATCCACTTTCACGACTGCGATGGCATTTTTTCCAGTGCTGATAAAATTTTTAAAATCTACATCTACGACGGTATCACCCAGTAGAATCAGGACGTCCTCTGCTTTGTCCTCCAGCCCCTGAAGGACTGCATGAGCTAATCCTTTTCGCTCAGTTTGAAACGGAAAATCCAGGCGCATATGTGAATAAAACCGATTCACGTAGGCTTCCACCTGTTCACCTTTATACCCCACGATAACAGAAACCGATGTGGCGCCGGCAGACTCAACAGCTTCCAAAACATGTCCGATGAGACGTTTACCAGCCAGATTGATCATTACTTTGGCCACATTCAGTGTATGCGGTCGTAGACGTTTTCCGATTCCGGCGGCGGGTATGACTGCTCTCATGGTTTATTTCCCCCCACCAAACATGTCAACATTAATATTCACGTGTTCCAGATATTTTTTGGGATTTTCTTTAAGATCTTTTATGATGTCATTAATGTTCACTGTAATACTGTCCAATTTTTGGTAGAGTGAATCCGAATTTATTAATTTTCCCAGGCTGGACTTGGGATCTTTCAATCGGATACTTAACCTGCTCAGATCCTCACCAATCTTATCCAGATTGGCCAGCGATTTAGCCAGTTTGTCCTTATTGTCATCAACGACCTGGTTCAAAGTGATCGATACCATTTTCAGGTTGGTTACGATGGTATCAATATCTGCTTGCTTGGTATCCATCATGTGTTCGGCTTTTTGCAAGGTACCTTTCATGGCGAGCAAGCCTGGCTGAATATCAGCTTCCATAAGCGAATCGATGAGGACAGCGGTCATGTGGATCGTGTGCAGACTGGCCTGGACATCTTCCTCCATGGCTTTATTGAGCAATACCAGGGTTTTGTTGAAATTGCCCAGGAGAGTTTGAAAGTCGGTAGAAATAGCACCGGTTGTCTCAAAAATATCCTCCAGGCCACCGGCAAAAGTGCCTCTGAAAATACCATGTTCCACCAGTTGCGTTCCTGATCTTCCAGGATTCACTTCGACCTTTTTTGAGCCCAGGAGTTCCATATTGGAGATAATTGCGCTGGCATCACTAAACAAGGTGATGTCCTTATCGACGCCAATAATGATGTCTACGGAATCTTTTCTGATAATAAAATCATCAACAACTCCCTTGGGGACTCCTGATACGGTCACCGGGTCGCCTTCCTGCAATCCGCTGGCACGGGCAACCCGGACCGTATAATAACTTCTCGAGGAAAAAATGTCATACTTCTTCCCCCACATGATCCCCATGACTGTGGCAGCCAGGATGATCAGTACGACAATACCAACAATGATCTCTTGTCTTTTTTCCTCAGGTCTCATCTATTAATACTTTCTTGTTACTTTTCTCATCCTCATTTACTCTTCATCAGAGGATTCTACAAACTGTTTATCGGGGTCGATGGGTCGTTTCCACTTGGTTTTATGCTTTGAAAGTTGTTTTCGCATCTTTTTCACTACAAAATCTACAGATTTTGTTAAATCGTTGGATGTTTCCTTCGCTGTCATGGTCTCACCGGGGACGTTCAATATCACCTCAGCAATATAGTCATTTTTTAGCCTGTCAACGATCACCTTACAATTCACAATTCGGTCATAGACGGGTTCCAGCCGGTGATCTACCTCCGCCTGAATATAATCCCGAGTCTTTTCAGAAATGTCAAAATGACGGGCGACGATGCTTACCTTCATTGGCTCCTCCAGTTTTAGATTGGTAAAAAAACTACTCTCACCGAGTGCGCAGACGCAGAGTATTTTTTTTTGATATTAATAAATTATAACATTGTCTGTTCGCAAAATTAATTGATGTGAAACTACTTATCATTCTACAAGCCTCAGCCCTATCTATTTTTTCCCGGCCCGGGGATGGGCCATTTTAAATGCTTTTTTCATCTTATCAACTTGCACATGTGTATACACCTGAGTTGTAGATAGGTTCGCATGACCCAGTAGATCTTTTAAGGCCATGAGATCCGCCCCGGCATTCAGCAGATGAGTGGCAAAGGTGTGTCGCAAGACGTGGGGACTCATTTTTTTTAACTCAGCGATGGCTTTGATAGCTCTTCTTACCCGCAAACGAATCCCGTTCTGTCCCAGGGGCGTCCCATTCTTACCCAGAAATATGGCCTGGTTCGCTTCTCTGGCACCAAATTTATGTTTTGCTGCGAATTGATAATTTTCCAGTGCCTCCCAAGCATACTGCCCCACCGGAATTACTCTCTGCTTGGATCCTTTTCCCAAAACGGTGACAGTACCTTTGTTCCGGTTCAAGTCGGAGGTGGTCAGACCTGCTAGTTCAGAGACGCGCATACCGGTGGAGTAAAACAATTCGACCATGGCCAAATCACGTTTTCCCATCCAGCTATCAGTTTCACTCAATTTTTCCAATACGGCCACGATCTGACTTTCAGATAGATAGCTGGGAATCACACCGGGAAGTTTGGGCGTGTGCACATAAGCTGCAATGTTCAGGGTCACAATTTCTTCGCGATGCAAATATTTGAATAAAGATTTGAGTGCTGCCAGTTTTCTGGCCACCGAACGGGGCTGCTGTCGCAATTCTCCAGTCAGATAGCCCAGAAAACTGCGTAGCACGCCTCGATCTATCTGTTTGGGATCGTTCAAGCATTCCATATCGTAATTTTCAAGGAACAGGCAAAACTGGTTCAAGTCTATTTGGTAGCCTCTGAGCGTTTCTGGTGAATAACGCTTCTCCACCTCCAACCAGATCAAGAATTTGTCAATTTGTTGTATTAATACACTGTCCATATTGACCTTAAAAAACACTTCTCGTCCGTTGATATTCGATATTAGACTTTTGCCTTATCATCAGAATTGACTCTCTGCTCTCAGTACAGTCAGCACCGCTTCAAGGTCTGCGGGCAAGGGTGCCTTTAGATCCATCACCTTCTCTGTCATGGGATGGGTAAAGACCAACCTACGGGCATGCAGGGCCTGGCGGTTCAACATGGCCAACAGTTTTGCGGCCAACTGACGGTTGCGCATATTCAAGGTGATTATCTTTGAATTTCGCCCCCCGTAGTATGGATCACCAAACACCGGATGATTGGTATGGGTCATGTGAACCCGGATCTGATGGGTCCGACCAGTCTCCAGTTTGACGCGGATCAGCGTCAAAAACTCAAAGCGCTCCAAAACCTCAAAGCGAGTCAGCGAAGCCCGGCCGCTATCAATAACTGTAAACTTCTTGCGATTCCTGGGACTGCGACCGATGGGTGCATCGATCGCTCCCTGATCATCAGCAAACTGCCCCCAGACCAGGGCATAATAGTATTTCTCAATCGTTCGCTTGGAGAACTGGCTTCTCATATTGCTGTGAACCCGATTGTCCTTGGCAGAGATGAGCAATCCCGAAGTATCCTTATCCAGTCGATGAACAATTCCCGGACTGAGGAGTCCATTATCATTGGAGAGATGTTCACAGTGATAGATCAGGGCATTGACTAGAGTTCCGGTAGCATTTCCGGCCCCGGGATGGACGATGAGACCAGCCGGTTTATTTACGACGATCAGGTAGTCATCTTCAAACACGATATCCAGAGTAATGTTCTCGCCGTAGAGGGTTGGCGCATAGGGCAGTTCATATTCCACCTGCACACGCTCACCAGGCAGGATCAGATGACTGGCTTTCACCGGCTTTGCATCCACTCGGATCTTCCCGGATCTAAGTAAGATCTGAACCTGGTTGCGGGTGATATGCGAGGGTAAGCGGGTCGCCAGGAACTTGTCGATACGGATCGGCTTCTGTTGAGGATCAATGGTAACCTCAAATGTCTCAGGTGTGGAGCTATATGGTTCAGACTGGGTTAACAGCGTGAATGATTCCTAACTAAATGTTATTATAAATTGGTGTTATGGAAGTGAAATATTTCAACAATGGTCACTTAAAAAATGCCTGGGTTAAATATAGCTGTCAGGTTTTAAAATAGAAAGATTTATCAGAAGGAAATGTTAGGGGTTGGCAGATAG
>JAJRSW010000076.1 GCA_024278595.1 Fidelibacterota bacterium
ATAAAACCCAACTGAGTCATATACAGCAGTCTCGAATAACAGGTCAGTTACGACATCAGCTGGGATCTGTTCCTGGTCCAGGATCTCAATACCGGACCCCTCCATATCGATCTCACCCAAACTCAGAGTCACATCAGGCGCATGATTGATAACCCAGCTAAAGCGAATGATATCCCCCAGGGAGCCCCTGAGACTATCGGTTATAAATTGAAATTCCAGAGCCCATATCTGATTAACCGATACTAACAAAAGCAGGAGAAAAGTTTTTATCCTCATCGTATTCTCGTAGCTCTTTTGCGGAAAAAGCTGATCAAGGAATCCACATAAGGCACATCAGTGCGGATCGGTAAATAATCCAGACCGCTTGATTTAAAAAAGCTTTGCAAGTCTGTGAACCGGCGTTGGTTGTGCTGATTGTAGGCTTTTCTCAGTGATGCCTTCGCTGTATTTACCAGAGCGGTTTGCCCCGTTTCCCCGTCATGCATCTGGACCAGACCCAGATTGGGAAGCTCAAGCTCCCAGGGGTCCTGTAAATGGAATGAAAGCATATCATGGCGACGACTGGCCTGCTTGATACTCTTTTCATACTGGGTATCCAGAAAATCTGAGATCATGAATATTACTGATCTTTTTCTCAACACCCGGCTCATGAATTCCAGAGCGGTGTTGATACTGGTACCCTGATGTTGGGGCTCGTAATCCAGAACCTCACGGATAACCCGCAGTACATGTGAACGCCCCTTACGGGGTGGAATATATTTTTCAACCTGATCAGTAAAAATAATCAGGCCAACTTTGTCATTATTTTTTACCGCTGAAAAAGCGAGGACAGCTGATAGTTCGGCGGCCAGGTTCCGTTTCATCTGGCCCTTGGTTCCGAAGGCACCTGATGCTGAGGCATCCACCATGATCATCACGGTCAGCTCACGCTCTTCTTCAAATAGCTTGATGTAAGGGACACCGGTTCTGGCAGAGACGTTCCAATCAATGGTTCGGATCTCATCACCAGGGGTGTATTCCCGAACTTCGGCAAATTCCATCCCCCGCCCCTTAAAAACGGAATGGTACTCACCTCCAAACACTTCGTTCACCAGGTGTCTGGTACTCAGTTCGATCTTTTTGACCTTCTTGATCAGATCACGGTTCAGCATAGGCCTGAAGGACCCTCAAGATCATCCCGACCAAAACATTGATGGACGGACAGCAAACCCGGCGAGGCAAGAATATTATTTTTAGAAATGAAGCACATGACTTTTGGATAACCCATGGATTTAGTTCGTGGTTACACAGAGACCACTATCGGATCTTGTAGTGCAGTTCGATCGATTTACGGAACTTCAGTAACTTCAAAGATCCGCTGGACAATGTCCTCACTGCTAACCTCTTCGGCCTCAGCCTCATAGGTGATCAACACCCTGTGGCGTAACACATCCATACCGATGGCTCGAATATCATCAGGTGTCACATAACCACGATGATGGATAAATGCATTCGCCTTGGCTGCCAGAGCCAGGTTTATACTGGCCCGTGGTGAAGCTCCGTATTCAATGAGCGGTTCCAAATCAGCCAAGCCTGCTTTCGCTGGATCACGGGTGGCCATGACCAGGGAAACGATATATTTGAATATCTTATCATCAATATAGATCTCGTCCACAACAGTACGGGCTTCCAGAACTGCTTGCTTTGTGATGACCGGTTTGAGATCGAATTTAGGATTCGGGTGCGCCATGCGCTTGATGATCTCAAATTCCTCTTCCGCTGAGGGATAATCCACTTTGAGTTTCAACATGAATCGGTCGACTTGAGCCTCAGGTAGTGGATAGGTCCCCTCCTGCTCGATGGGGTTCTGGGTTGCCAGGACCAAAAAAGGTTCTTCCAGTTTATAGCTGGTATCGCCAATCGTGATCTGCTTCTCCTGCATGGCTTCGAGCAAGGCGGCCTGAACCTTTGCCGGTGATCGGTTGATCTCATCAGCTAAAATGATATTGCTGAACAAGGGACCTTTTTTCACGTTGAACTCACCATTCTTCTGGTTGTAGATCAAGGTTCCCAGGAGATCTGCAGGTAAGAGATCAGGGGTAAACTGGATCCGATTAAAACTAGTATCGATCAATCGGGCCAGGGTATTAATGGTCAAGGTCTTGGCCAGACCCGGGACACCTTCTAAAAGAATATGACCATTGGAGAGTAGTCCAATGATGATTCGGCGGATCATGCCTTGCTGCCCGACAATAACCTTGGCGGCTTCCGCCTCCAGAGCCGACAGGAATAGGCTTTTTTCCTTAATTTTTTCATTAAGTTGAGTAAGATCAAATGTCATGGTTAAAGATCCTGTGAATTATGAGGTCTTGGAGAGTAGATGCTGAAGTTCTGGGATCTCCTCCAGAGATTTCCCCAGATATTTTAACTCAAATTCTACTGATGGTGCCATCTCGTGATCGGGATACTTTTCAATAAACATGGTATAGTATTCTTTTGCCGAGTCATTATTGCCCAGTTCGTTGGCATAGATATAGCCGATGGAGAACAGGGCCTTGGGTGCCTGCTCAGAATCAGGATAGTTGATTACCACTTCCTCATACGTTTTAATGGCCTGTTTGAGATTGCGTACATTCTTATGATAGACTTCGGCAAATTCATATTTCACGTCAATAATATTGTCATTATCTGAGAATTTATCAAACCACAATTCGTACATATTTACTGCGGCGTTGTTAGCCTGGGCGGCCAGCGCCTGTTTTGCAAGATCTCGCAGATCTACGGCTGAATAATTGGTGATATCATCCAGAGTAGCTTGATAGTATTGATCAACCAGCTCCATATCCTTCAAAAACTTGCCCGCCAGGTTCCCGGCCCGGATGTTTGCAGCTATCCGCTGATCGCCAGTTTCAGCCTTATTAATTGCATTGTCAAGTGATTCCAGGGCTTGCTCATAATTTTCCGATTTTTGTAATTCAGCTGCCTGACTTAAAAACTCTTCATAATTTTTACTGCATGAACTGAGTAGGAGTCCGATGGTCACAACTCCAAGTACTAACACTTTTTGCATTATTTGATTTCCTCCGGTTTCATGTGCTGGATGCTATGCAAGTTTTCCAACCCCAATTATTTAATATTTCTTTAATCGCTCACGGCTTATTCTACACCTGGTCAGATACCATGTTCCCTGCATTATAATTTTTCTAAAACACGTATGCTATAGCAATATGAGTTTGACCTTTTTTTATATCAGAACCTGGTCCAACTACAATGCCATGATCGATACGTGCCGGGCCAATTGGGGTTTCAACTGTGACGCCCATGCCCAAGGCAACTTTTAGGTCAGCCACCCGGGCATCCTGCAGCTCCTCCCACAGATTCCCCATATCCATAAATACTTCGCCTCCAAGTATGCTATAGATGGGAAAACGTAGCTCAAAATTGGTATAGAATCGAAAATTTCCCCCCAAAGGTACCAGTTCCTGGTTTAACGGTCCCAGCATTTGCTGTTCATAGCCCCTGACACTAGAATTACCTCCTAGGAAAAATCGTTTTTCATAAGGTATCACGACGTCTGCATCCCGCTGGACTGCAAAACCGAAGTTGATGTTGTGGGCAAATACCAGGTCCGCGAAGATGTTCCAGTATGAACTAAATTGGGTCTGGAACTGCATGTAATTGTTCTCACCACCCAGGAAGTAGCCCACGATGCCGGGCTCGATCACCCATTTGAATCCATGGTGGGGATAGAAAAAATTATCACGTTCATCCCAGGTGAACTTCAAGCCAACCTTACGAGCTTCACTATAAGCCTCATCACTCTCGATGGGGGTCCTGTTCGTGTAGGATTGACTCCATTCTGCCAGGGTTTGAACCTTGATCTTTCGAAACCAGCGATAGGTCAGAATCCCCCGGAGTCCATAGGCGATATTTTTAAAATCCGATCGATAATTGTCGATGTACCAGTAAAAAGGATTTACAGTCAAGGGAATTCTATATTTCGCCAGCCAGGGTTCCACATAGTAAAAATCCAATTTGAATTGTTGGGGGATAAAAATGGCTGGATAAATAGAACTCACCTTGGTTTGAATACGAATCCTTCGGCTGCTGTCATATAGATTATTATTGTACCAACTGCCGGATAGCCCAATGCTCAGCACCGGGTCGGCATGGATCGCATCATCTGTGTAGCCCTGTTTTAATCCGATATTCATGTCAAAACCCTTGAATTTGGCAGGGACCACCTCAACATCCAGGTCGATGGTGCCAGCGCTGGTGTCCACCTTCCCGATCCTGATATTCACACTATTGAACAAACTGGTCTCATAAAGCCTGCGCTTGGATTCCTCAATATTGCTCAGTTTAAATAGATCCCCTTCTTTCACGATGATCTCCCGCCGGATCACCTGGTGTGAAACCTGCGTAAGATCGGCAATATTGATGCTGCCAATCTTCAGTCTGGGGCCCTCATTGACCTCGATATAGAGACTCACAGAATCATCAACGATCTCATTATCCTGAATAATGATCAGGGGATACCCGTTATCACGATACAAGGCCAGCATTGCAAATAAATTTTCGCGGATCTTAAAGGTGTTGAATGTGGAACCAGCTTGAAATTCAATGATCTCCAAATATTCTTGTTCGCTGAAAACGGTATTACCGGACAGGGTGACATCCCGGAGATAGTATTGTTTGCCCTCCGCAACCTGCAGAAAGACACTAATGACATTATCAGTTCCCAAAGACAGAGAATCAGTGATCTTTGCATCCAAAAAACCATGCAGAGTATAGTAATCTTCAAGGCGTTTGATCTCGCGGGCCAGATGATGTTGATTGTAGTAACTACCCTTGCTGACGAACCTTTTTTCTTTTATACGAATCTGTCCCAGGAGTTCTTTACTGGTCAGGGAATGATTCCCGGAAAATTTAATTCCGACAATTTCCGGTGCTTCCTGAGCGACCTGGGGATAAGCATTCAGGACCAACAGGCAAAACACGATTAGCGATCTGCCAGAAAAGTGTCTCAGTAGGTAAATTTAAACCTCCCGTTCAATTCAACTTCTCCATCCTGATTTACCTTACTGGTTATGGAGACATTTTTATTGATCCGATATTCCAAACCAAAATCATAGTCTGTTTGCCCATCAGTTGGCTGCAGGGCCCCCTCATAAGTGACCTTCAAATTTTTGGAGAGTCGTTGTCCCAATTGAAATCTGGGACCAGAAGTGGAATCAGACGCCAGGTCGATCCCCACAACATCAAGTCCAATGATCTTTCTGGTGATCTCGGATAGTTGTTTCTCTGCAAACATCTCGGCATAGCTTTGAACCGGAATTAGAGCAGACTGGGTATCAAAACTGACTTCCACTGTTGTTTGATTTATGGTCAGGTAGGTGAGGACATCACTCTGGGTCAATCCAGTATTTCCAGCATAGATGACCAATTCGGGTTCGTTGAGATCACCGCTGAGACTCAGGGTTATCAGTTCGCCAGCTATCTCGATCTCCGCTTTCATGTTAAGCTGGGGATTAAAATCGATGGAATTAAACAGGATCTCACCTTCAATAATGGTCAATTCGTTTCCCACATAGTAGAATTTCCCCCCTGCTTTGGCCGTGAGGTTTCCAGAGAAACGCATGATACCATCGCCGTAGTCCAGCAACCACAACTCCCCCTCGAACTCAGCTTCCATTTGGTCATTTGAGATGAGCAGATCACCGGGAAATTGCGTATTCAGACTGTATCTGAACAGCAGGCTATCTGTTTTACTAATCGATTGATAATAAGTCTCTTCCGTTTCAAAATTACTATAATAGGCTGCTCGTTTTACCGGTATGGTGGCGGTTACATCCAGGGTGTCCTGACCGGTAAATTGTACCTCAGCGTCAGCGATGGCTTCAATCTGACCATCGGTACTCCGATAATAGACTTCTTCAGCTTGTAAGGTCACATCAAAAATAGGCTTAAAGAAGGAGGCAATATCCAGGGTACCCTGAGCATTGACAATACCGGCATAATTGGTGCCCGCATCGATCCCAATGATATCTCCCAGAAATGAGGTTACCCAGGCTATGCCCCCCTGGCTGGTGAGATTTGATCCTTCAGAGAACTGCATGCGACCCGAAAAGTGATCGATGCTCAGTGTATTATCAATAATAGTGATCTCGGAATGAATATCGGTGATGGGATTACCCAGTACTGAGATCTCCAGAGCAGCATTGTGGCCTCTGATCTTGCCATTGCGGATGGGCGCTGACATTGGTCCAGTAAAGTCCAGGTTGCCAATAAAATCACCCTGGATAGCATCGATGGTTGAGATGTAGGAAGTTAGAAATGGCATCTCATTCAAATTGAAATCAATATTTAGTCCCATTTCTCGATCAGCATAAGCCATCCTGTCCTCAGTAACCAGATCCAATGAGATGGGCATATAGCCGCTTCCCGTACCATATCCCCAGGTACTTACCATTGATAATGAATCAAATGTAAGCAGATTGCCCTCATAGTTGAAGTCAGTATAGGCACTTGTAAATTTCAGGGTGTCAAAATTGGCATCCACCACTCCGATCTGTCCATCCAGCTTGGTGTCTACTGGTGTTCCACGAATGGACAAGGAACCCGTTACTCTACCTGAGATGGGCATCCCAACTATAGAGTGGAATTTTAGATCTTTTAAACGGTAATTGTCCAGATTTATAGAAAAATTCTGATTGGCCTCACTGTATTCAGTACCCCTCATTTTATAACCCCAGGGTAACTGTCCGATCAATGTTAGGCTCCCATTTGCCTGGTAGGCTTCAATGCTGTTGCTGATCACCGTGTTACTTCTGAGGATGATATCCACTCGGGCAGAATCACTGGAATAACCTAGTGTCAAACCGTTTGTGAGCAGGAGTTGCGCCTGAACCACTGGATCAGTGAGTGAACCAATGACCTGAGCCTGTCCGGAAGCCAGGCCGGTAAAGCTCGTTTTAATATTTAAGAACTCAGAAATTTGTCCCAGATTGATGAGATCATAATCCAGGTTAAGATCCAACCCATTTTCCTGGTCATAAATACCCTGAATAGCAATCCCGCCTCTGTTAAAGGTCAGAACACTGCCTGGAATCTGGTATTTATCTTCCAGGGTCTTTTGGATGGTCATACTATCCACCAGGGTGAGTTGATTTTGGCCCATGATCACTCTCAACTTATTGAGATCTATCTGCTGTTGGCTAAAATTGCCACTAAATGAGATCAGATTCTGCTGACCTTGAAAGTGGAGATCCTCAATTTCATAAGCTCCGTCTGACATGTTGACCAATAAGGCGTATAACACCAGACTATCACCCATTAGCATTCCCTGGTTTCCTTGAAGTGCAAAGTTACCTTGAAGTCCATCATCGCTTATCTGGAGATCGGTCTTGGCCAAACCGGACAAATTGATCATAGCGCCGTAGCCCAGATCTGTGGGCTTCAGCTCGGCTGACACATGCGGTTTTTCGGGGGTTCCGGCGATTCGAAACTCACTCTCAATTCGGCCATGGATCCGGTCAGATATTTCTATCTGCTGGAGAAATGAGTATTCTGAAAGTGTCAATCGTCCGTGCAGATTCAGGAGGTCTGGCGAGAAGCTTCCCTCTAGCTGCAGGTAATTGTCAGATTGCTTGAGCAGACCAGCAGCAATGGTTACGGTTCCTGAAGAATCATAGGTCAGATCCACGTTGAGTGAATCGAACCGTAAGTCATTGAGCATGAAGGATTCCAGGCGGGTCCTGATCGAATAATTACCATTTTGTCCAGAAATAATAAATTTTCCAATGGGTTCATTTAGCTGTACCTGGGGCAATTGCAGAAATGGATTCACATCTAAACGAAAGATGTTAGCTGTACCATTTAAGCGCCCCAGTGAATCCTTTTGGGCGGTAATACTCAAGTTCATCAACTCAGTCCCCACAGTTAGAGTTAACGATTCACCGTTGGCATTTCTTGAGAATGAGGCTAACTCGAAGGGAATCGTGGTGTCATGCAGATAAATGAATCCGGGACCACTCACTTCGACAGCATTGTCAGCAAGCAGCAGATCTGCGTCAAAAAATAGCTCAAGGTCAGCATATTTTTCAGGCAAATTGAGGCCGTTTAGGAAGGTACTTGATATCCGGCATCCGTCAAACTGAGCTGTCAGTGTATCTCCTCTGAGCCTGGCATTGGCTGTCATGCTCAAGCTGTTTGCTTCTATTTCAAGATCTTCTAAATCAACGACACCAGCCGCATCAATCCCAAGTAATCCTCTTAGCTGTAAAGTATCCTGAGTTAAAAATGGCGCCCGGATCTTACTTGCTGAGATACGGACACCAGTATAGCCATCAATGGACCATAGATCCCCTGTCAGCGCTATAATTGCCATAGTTTGCAGTGAATCCCGGATCTTGAGTTTAAGAAAACCATCATCTGCTTTTATATTGCGAATAATAACCTGATTCCGGATCGGTTGTTCAGAGTTTGGCTGTTTCAAAATATCCAGGATTTTTAGGTCAAGCGCGTACGAGTCAAGTCGGAGTGATTCAATCACCAAATCACGAGAATTCCAGTTCCACCCAACTCCGGCAAGGGTTAGCTCACGGGCTGTAAACAGCGTATCCGGTTTATTTTTCAGCTGCAGCTCGAGATCACTTATACCGATGGACTTTGCCATCAGGCCCCCTCTAAGCTGCCCTTGAATGCTAAGGCTATATGGATTAAAAACATACTTATTGAGGCTATTCAGGACCAGGTTCGAAAAAAGATGGGTCTGGAAGAGCAACAGGTATATCACAACAGCAAGAGCGCTTATAGTCACCGCTCCTATCCATTGTGCTACCCGTTTTTTCATGACCCTGTTGCTCCTTTAATTAGCTACGAAGTTACAGCGATAATTGAATATTTCTACCTCTTAGAGCGTTAAGTGTTCAAACATATTTTAATCACTTTCTCAAGCTGGATAAACATAAAACAGCAACGATCAGGTTGTCCTGAGACTTCCTGATCATTGCTTTTATTGCTATAGAAGCAGAGGTGTCTACCCCTGTTCTTGGTCTTTACTTCTTGGGTCCCTCTTCATCAACTACTTCAAAATCGGCCTCTTCGACCTCTTCTTCAGCAGGAGCCTGATCTGAATCACCATTTTCAGCCTGGCTTGCTGCCTGTGGTTCATCATCTTTGGCAGCTTCATACATGGAGCTGGAGGCCTGGTTCCAAACCTCGGTCAGGGCAGCCAGGGCCGCTTCGATAGCAGCCTTATCATTACCAGTTTGAACGGATTTGACACCTTCGACCTTTTCTTCGATCTGGGATCTCAGATCTTCAGGAACCTTTTCACCATATTCCTTGAGATTTTTCTCTGTCTGATAGACCAGCGCATCGGCCTGGTTTCTAATATCAATGAGTTCACGAGCCTTGGCATCGTCCTCGGCGTGTTTCTCGGCATCGCGGATCATTTCTTCTTTCTCGGCATCGCTGAGACCGCTGGAAGCTTCGATCCGGATCGATTGTTCTTTGCCAGAAGCTTTATCCTTGGCAGAAACATGCATGATCCCATTGGCATCAATATCAAATGAAACTTCTACCTGGGGCATCCCCCGCGGTGCCGGTGGGATCCCATCCAGCACAAAACGACCTAAAGTCTTATTATCTGCCGCCATCTGACGTTCCCCCTGAAGCACGTGGATCTCGACCTGGGTTTGATTGTCAGCTGCGGTTGAAAATGTTTCACTCTTTTTAGTGGGTATGGTGGTATTTCGTTCAATGAGCCGCGTACATACGCCACCCAGAGTTTCAATACCCATGGATAAGGGAGTCACATCCAACAGGAGTACATCAGAAACAGAACCTGAGAGCACACCACCCTGAATAGCAGCACCCATGGCCACTACCTCATCAGGATTCACCCCCTTGTTCGGATCTTTACCAAAGATCTCTTTTACGATATCCTGTACTTTTGGAATACGGGTGGAGCCACCAACCAGGATTACCTCGTCAATATCACTTGCGGATAGACCAGCATCCTTGATGGCATTGAGGCAGGGTTTGCGCAGACGTTTGAAAAGATCATCTGTCAAACTCTCAAATTTGGCGCGAGATAAGTTAAGAACGAGGTGCTTGGGACCCGTTTGATCTGCTGTGATGTAGGGCAGATTGATCTCTGTGGTGCTGGTGCTGGATAATTCTACCTTGGCTTTCTCAGCAGCTTCTTTCAGCCGCTGCATCCCCATGGCATCCTTGGAAAGGTCAATCCCCTCTGCTTTTTTGAATTCGCCTACCATCCATTCGATTAAAGCATGATCCCAGTCATCCCCACCCAGGTGAGTATCACCATTGGTGGATTTAACTTCAAAGACGCCATCTCCTAATTCAAGGACTGAAATATCGAAGGTACCACCACCCAGATCAAAAACAGCTATGGTCTCATCTTCTTTTTTATCCAGACCGTACGCCAGAGCTGCTGCTGTGGGTTCATTGATGATCCGTTTTACATTCAAACCAGCAATTTTACCAGCATCCTTGGTAGCCTGGCGTTGAGTATCATTAAAGTAGGCTGGAACGGTAATAACTGCATCTTCAACCTTCTCACCAAGATATTCTTCAGCGGTCTGCTTCATCTTTTGCAGGACCATTGCCGACAGTTCCGGTGGTGAATATGAATCAGCTCCGATCTGTACCTGGCTCCGGCCTCCCGGTCCACTTACGATCTTGTAGGGGACTTCTTGGATCTCCCGACTGACCTCATTAAATTTTCGCCCCATAAATCTTTTGATCGAATAGATCGTGTTAGTTGGATTGGTAATAGCCTGCCGTTTGGCCGGTTGTCCTACCAGACGATTTCCCTCTTTTGTGAATGCCACAACTGAAGGAGTTGTACGACCACCCTCGGCATTGGTGATCACCACGGATTCTTTACCTTCAATCACAGACACGCATGAGTTTGTGGTACCTAGATCGATACCGATGATTTTACCCATTTTCTACCTCATTTATTTTTTTTAGTTCTATCAACAATATTTTCATAACGCACTCCTAATGACAACTGTTATGCCATACCAATACCTACGCCTATATGGCGGATATTGGAAATATTCTACGCCTATATGGCCGTAATATGAATATTAATTATTTTATTTTATGATTTTGACGATAATGGTTCACGATTGGCATACGCCGACCGATACCGAAAGCTTTGGATGTTACCCTTATTCCTGGCGGCATTTGTTGACGTTTATACTCATTGATGCGTACTTTCTGCAGCAATTCTTCAATGAGGGCGCGGTCCCAGCCCTTCGAAATAAGAGTTTCCACATCAGACTGTTGCTCGATAATCGAATTCACCAGCGGTGCTACTACTTCATAATCGAAAGGATCTACTTGATCTTTACGTAGTTCAGCGCTGGGAACTTTGGTAATGGTATTTTTGGGAATCTGTTCACCCCCCCTGAGATCATTATAATAATGAGCCAGTGAGTAAACTCTTCCTTTACCTATGTCGCTGATCACAGCCAGGCCACCGGACATATCACCATAGAGCGTGCAATATCCCAGGGCGATCTCGGTTTTATTACCAGTCGTCAGCAGTAAACTCCCATCTCTATTGGAGAAACTCATGAGGATAGTGCCGCGGATCCTGGCTTGCAGATTTTCCTCAGGCAAACCTGAGAGTGGCTGACCAGTAGCAGTTTTAAAAGTATCTTGAAAGCCATCGAATATGGTGGCAATGGGCACACTTATATACGCCATACCGAGGTTTTTGGCCAAAGCCTGGGCATCATCAACACTATGGTCAGATGAATATTTCGAGGGCATAGCGATACCCAGCACATTTTCAGAACCCAGCGCTTCAACCGCGATGGCCGCGGTCACAGCCGAATCAATGCCGCCTGATAAACCCAAGACTGCTTTGGTGTGCCCGGTTTTACGGAAATAATCATGGACACCCAGCACCAGACCTTCAAAGATCTGCTGTTCTTTGGGGATCAGGGGAAGCTGTTCCAGTTCAACCTGCTTACCGCCCATGGGGAGCGCCACGCTGCAGATATTCTCTTTGAACTGGGGGCAAATATTAACCCAATGGCCATCTTTATCCGCTATCATGGACATACCATCGAACACGAGTTGATCCTGTCCACCCACAAGATTGACATAAATGAATGGTTTACTGTATTTCTTTATCTTATTGACTATCAGCCGACTACGCTCTTTGTACTTATCAATAACAAAAGGAGAAGCGGAAAGATTAATAAATATATCGATCCCAGAATCAGCCAAAATATCACAGATCTTATAATCGATATTCTCATCCCAGAGATCTTCACAAATGTGGATCCCCAGACCCAGTGTGGAGCCGTTCCTAAAGGTGACTGTCACCGGCTGATTGTCTCGCCCCGGTTTAAAATAGCGCCACTCATCAAACACATCGTAAGTGGGTAAAAGTGATTTGTGGACCCACTGGAGCAATTTACCATGCTGGAGGACAGCTACAGCATTGTAGGTGTCAACACCATCATAGTGAATGGCACCCACCAGAGTTACCAGCTCCCCGCTGGCCTGGGCCAATTGCTCTACCCGCTGCATGTTCTCGGTGACAAAATGATCCTCCAGGATCAGATCCTGTGGCGGATAGCCGGGAATGAACATCTCAGGAAAGACCAGTATATCAGCGCCTGATGCATCCATTTCCTGCATAACTTGCAGAGCTCGACCGGTATTCTCTTGCAAGTCACCTACAGTGGGGTTCAGTTGGGCGATGGCCACCCTAAGATCAGGCGTCATTATTTACTACCCCTGATCAGTTCTAAGAGAGTTTCTACTGCCTCTTCAGGTGACTTCACAGATTTCAACCCCGGAATATCCCAGGAACGGAAACCCAGTACCGGTTTTTTATCGCTGAGAGTGTAAGCGATCTCAGATAAGGTGCCATAAGCCCCCTCCACCGCAATGGCACCCTGAACAGAACGAATAATGATGCCGTTACGGAGATCCCCCATACCGGTCATTATAGGGACCTTAATATGTTCATTGGCACCTTCCAGATCGTTTTCCTTCAGGATGCCCACAGAGATACCGCCACCAGCTTGAACACCTTTGCAGGCAGCATTCATGATCCCACCGGCACCGCCAGTATAGACCAGAACACCCTGTTCACCGAGCAGTTTGCCAACCTGGAAGGCAAATTCAAGACCCTCCGGGCTGGCATCTCTGGCACCAATGATGGCAACTCTAGGGGTGTCTTTCGCCATTATCAAGGATTGAGCCGGTTAATAGTCCTGGGGAATGGAATGGTCTCGCGAATATGTTTTAAACCACAGATCCACGCTACGACGCGCTCCAAACCAAGTCCAAAACCAGAATGCGGGAAGGAACCGTAGCGTCTGAGATCCAGATACCAGGCGTAGTCTTCCTCGGTGGCACCGTCTTCTTTAATCCGGCGAATCAAGGCTTCAATATCATCCTCACGCTGAGAACCACCGATGATCTCGCCGTATCCTTCAGGTGCCAGCATATCCAAAGCCATGGCTTGTTTATCATCCTCAGGATCACGCTTCATGTAAAAGGCCTTGATTGCCGAGGGGTATCTATGCACCATGACAGGTCGGTCAAATTGATTTGATATGATAGTTTCATCAGTAGCACCAAAATCAGCACCCCATTTAAATTCAACACCATTCTCAGTGAGAACCTTGACTGCATCCGTATACGAGATGCGGGGGAAAGGGGCCTGGACAGCTTCCAGTTTGCTGATATCTCGATCCAACGTTTGCAATTCAGGTTGCCGATGTTCCAGCACCTGGGCAACGATGTATGAGACAAATTCTTCGGCCAGATCCATATTCATATCCAGATCATAGTAGGCCATTTCAGGTTCAACCATCCAGAATTCAGTCAAATGACGCCTTGTTCTGGATTTTTCTGCTCTAAAGGTTGGTCCAAAACAATAGATCTTGCCAAACGCCGCAGCTCCAGCTTCACCATATAATTGACCACTCTGGGTCAGGTAGGCTTTTTCGCCAAAATAGTCAGTGGAGAAAAGGGTGGCAGTGCCTTCAGTGGCGGCCTGTTGAAAAATAGGCGTATCTATAAGTGTGAACTCACGATCATCAAAAAAGTCCCGGATAGCCTTGACGATTGTATGGCGGATACGCATTATGGCATGCTGCCGTTTGGAGCGCAGCCACAGATGACGATTATCCATTAAGAAATCAGTGCCATGGTCCTTTTTTGAGATGGGATATTCATCGGCCAAGCTAACCAACTCTACTTTTGCGGCTAACATCTCATACCCACCCGGTGAGCGGGGTTCTGCTTTGATTTCCCCAGTCACAATCACTGAGGATTCCTGAGTGATCACATTTTTTAGTTCAAATGATGCCTCATCTGCATCAAATTTGGTTACCACGCACTGCATGATACCTGTGCCATCCCGTAATTGTAAGAACCAAATCTTACCGCCTTTACGGAAGCTATAAGCCCAGCCTTTCAGGGTTACGGTCTGACCAACATAATCCTGGGCATTTTGAATAAAATATTCTTTCATAATTTTACCATTCTTCTGTCATTGATTCGATGATCAGATCGATCAAATTTTCGATCGCCTCATCATACGCATCTTCTCGTTCAAGTTTTTCGGCTTCATTTCGGTTGGCGTTCTCGTCCTCACTGAAGTAAGTCCCAAAAACTGTATAATTCTTTTTAAATAGCTGTGAATCTCTCACCAGATCATACCAGATGACCTCCCCGCGAAATTCAAGACGATATTCTAAAATATTTTCATTCTCATCAAAGCTATTCGGCTTATCTGTGATACTATTTATTTTACCTTCAATTCTTGAATCCGGCGTTTCCTTGGCCGAAAGCGGTAGTAGCTGCTCATTCAGCATCCGTTCGGTGAGCGCTTCCTCAATATCTGTTTCCACTGCAAACTCAGTGGTCAAATTCTTAAAGGTGACCAACTCCAGGTCATGGAGATGATCGGGGATACTCCCTTTGAATGAATAGACACCACAACCTACCATGATAAGCAAGGCTGGTATCAATTGGCTAATTCTCTTTAGCAATACCATATTCCTTGATCTTTCTATACAGCGTTCGCTCAGCCATTTCCAAAGCCTGAGCGGTTTTCCGCTTGTTAAAATTAAACCTTTGTAAACTGCGCAGGATCAATTCTTTTTCAACCTGAGCGGCGGTTAAATTACCCAGCATTTGTGGATTTAAAATAGCAGGAATTTCATCATTTACTATTTCATGGGGTGACTCTTCCGGCAGAACTTCCAGCGCCGGATTGTATTCATCAGCTGCTCTATCTCCCATTGCCCGCCCTGGCAAGCTCCGTGTGAGGGTTTCTTTCATTTCAGCAATCTCACGCCTCAACATAAACAACTGCTGCAGGATCAGCTCCCGCTCAGCCTGATCAACACTCCGATCCAGTTTCACCGGTAACAAAGGATTCAATTCCGTTGGGCTTGAATCAGCATTAAGATAACGATAGATCACATCAGTCTTGATCACGCCGCCCTTTTCGAGGATGACCATGCTTTCGATAAAGTTTTTCAACTCTCTGATGTTGCCGGGCCAGGTATGCTGGCTCATTACCTGATAAGCCCCTTCATAGAAGCCCTTGAACAGGATCTGGTTCCGGACAGCACAATCTTTGGCAAATTTATTGGCCAGGATCGGAATGTCCTCTTTCCGATCTTTCAAAGAGGGTACATTAATGGTGATGGCTTTTAACCGATAGAACAGGTCTTTTCGAAAAGCCCCGGATTCAACATCTTTTTCCAGATTCCGGTTGGAGGCGGCAATAATCCGGACATCCACCTTCATCTTCATAGAAGAACCTACTGGTAGAAACTCCCCTTGTTCCAGGACACGGAGCAGTTTCACCTGAGTTTCCAGGGGTGTTTCACCGATCTCATCTAAAAATATAGTGCCCCCGTCTGCGGTTTGAAAATAGCCTTTGCGGTCACTCTGGGCACCAGTAAAAGCACCCTTTTTGTGTCCAAATAGTTCGCTTTCAATGATGCCTGCCGGAATGGCGCCACAATTGACGATGACAAAAGGTTTGTGTCCCCGTCTTGAATTTTTGTGCAGTGCAGCAGCCACCAATTCTTTTCCCGAGCCACTGTCCCCGGCTATGAGGACTGAGATATCAGTAGGTGCAACCTGTTCAATGGTGGCCAGCATGCTCTGCACGCTCTCTGATTTTCCCAGAATACCAAACCGTTTCTGCAGGGTGTCATTTTGCGTTTCTTCAAAATACATGTGCGTATCCAAAGTTATGGTTTACCGTTTCATTTCATTTTCGAGCTTCTTGATCTCATCCCTGATCATGGCTGCCCTCTCAAAATCCAGACTTTCAGCTGCCCGGAGCATATCTTTCCGCATGAGATCCAGGAGTTCACCCGATTCATAATCATTATCGTATTTTTTCAGACTCTCCCGGATGGCATCTTCCTTACCCTGCATGGCATCAGCCACACTGGTGATCCCCATAATCTCTTCTCTGGTTTTGTAGATAGTTTCCGGAACGATGCCATTGGCTTCATTGAAGGCCATTTGACGTTTCCGCCTTACTTCAGTTGTATCAATGAGATACTGCATGCTGGCAGTCATTTTATCCGCATAGAGGATCACCTTCCCCCGGGCATGTCTGGCAGCTCGACCGGCGATCTGCATGAGTGAGGTCTTGCTCCTGAGAAAGCCTTCCTTATCCGCATCGATAATGGCCACCAGTGATACTTCAGGCAGATCCAGACCCTCACGCAACAGATTGATGCCTACCAGCACATCGAATTCACCCAACCTCAGGTCTCGGAGGATGGAGATCCGCTTGATACTATCGATCTCTGAATGGAGATAACGCACCCGAAAATGGTAATTCGTGAGATAATCTGTGAGATCTTCCGACATCCGCTTGGTCAGGGTCACCACCAGCACCCGTTCCTGCTGATCCACCCGGCGGTTGATCTCCTCCATCAGGTCATCGATCTGCCCTTCACTGCTGCGGACATCAATTTCAGGATCCAGTAAGCCAGTTGGGCGGATCACTTGATCCACCACCACACCTTCAGATTTTTCCAGTTCATAATCAGCCGGTGTAGCAGTGGTGAAGATGACCTGATTCATGGAAGCTTCAAATTCAGCTATTTTAAGCGGGCGGTTGTCCATGGCCGACGGCAGTCGAAAGCCATATTCCACCAGGGTCCGCTTCCGTGATTGATCACCATTGTACATACCCCTGAACTGGGGCAGGGTCACATGGGACTCATCGATGATGAGCAGAAAATCTTTGGGAAAGAAATCCAGTAGGGTAAAGGGACGATCTCCCGGTTTTCGACCGGTGAGATGACGACTATAATTCTCAATTCCAGAACAGTGTCCCACCTCTCTAAGCATCTCCATATCGAATTTAGTACGTTGCTCAATCCGCTGAGCCTCAAGCAGTTGGCCGCTTTTCCTAAAGATCTGTATCTGGTCTTTAAGTTCGGCTTCAATACCGCTCAGAGCTTTGTGAATATGGGTATCTGTGGTAACAAAATGGCGTGCCGGATAAATTACACAGACATCATCCTCAGACATCACTTCACCGCTAAGTGGATCGATGGTCATGATATCAGTGACCTGGTTGCCCCAAAATTCAACCCGGATGGCATATTCATGATAAGCTGGAAATATTTCCAAAACATCACCACGAACCCGGAATTTACCCCGCATGAAATTCATATCATTACGCTCGTAATAAATATCCACCAGTTTACGCATGATATCGCGTTGATTGTAGCTGACCCCCTTATTGATGATAACCAGGGACTTTTTGTATTCCTCCGGGTCTCCCAGGCCATAGATACAGGAAACTGAGGCCACCACGATCACATCTTTCCGGGAAAGCAGGGCACTGGTGGCTTTCAGACGCAGTTTATCGATCTCCTCGTTCATGGACATATCTTTTTCAATAAAGGTATCCGTCACCGGTAAATAGGCCTCCGGCTGATAGTAATCATAATAAGAGATAAAATATTCTACGGCATTCTCGGGAAAAAATGATTTGAATTCGCCATAGAGTTGGGCAGCCAGGGTTTTATTGTGAGAAACAATGAGTGTTGGCTTGTTGACCTTTTGGATAACATTGGCCACTGTGTAAGTCTTGCCACTGCCGGTAACACCCAGGAGGGTTTGAAAGGGGGTGCCAGATGCTAGCCCCTGCACCAATTCTTTGATGGCCTCGGGTTGATCCCCCTGGGGTGAATAGTCAGTTTTTAATTTAAATTCTGCCATATTGACATAAAATATTCAGATATGACAGAGAATCAACTGTTAGAAGCATTGATACTCAAATATTTATTGGAACCACGGATTACCCTGATTTCACGGATGAGTGCTAATAAAGTCTGGCAGCTTGAGAGCGGTTTGCAGTGCAGCACCTGTTTGTCCTGGAAAACGATTCAGACTTGAACCTGGTGGGATTCAGTGAGCAAGCTTGATGTGCAAATTGGTATAATTGCACTTTTCTTGTTACGAATGGACTGGTAGCCTTGCACGGTACAATTTCGCCAAGCTTTAATCCCAATTAATTGTCCGTGTCCATTCGTCATATTCGTGTCAAAACCCAAGAGCCACCAGCCCGAATTCTAAAATAAATCAAGCTTCCCTTTGCTTTTAACAGATTGAACTATTAAATGTCACGATATGCCTGACACACAGACCATCCTTTTCTTCGTCATTCTTTTTGTGTCCCTGATCGCTTTTATTCGGGAATGGTTTCCCATTGAAGTTACTTCTCTACTGGTATTGGCTGCGTTGCTACTTTCTGGTTTGATCGATAAAGATGAGGCTATTACCGGATTCTCAAATAAAGCAGTGATAACCATTGGCGCTATGTTCGTTCTCAGCCATGCATTCACCAAAACTGGCTTTATTCGGGTATTTACGGTCTGGCTGGAAAATAATGGACGGGGTCGAAACTGGGCTGTTACCACCCTCTTTTTACTGGCGGTGAGCATTTTCTCGGCATTTATCAACAATACTGCCACGGTGGCCATCTTGATCCCAGTGGCGTCTGAGCTATCAAATCGGCTCAAGATCAGTGCTTCCAAGATCATGATGCCCCTCTCTTTTGCGGCCATTGTGGGTGGAACCTGCACGGTTATCGGTACTTCTACTAATTTGATTGTCAATGATATTGCTACCGAGGCCGGCTTTAATATTGGCGTGTTCGAATTGAGTAAACTGGGGCTGATTCTGGTAGCTGCCACCCTGGGCTATATACTCTTTGCCCAGAGATGGCTCCTGCCCTCCCGGCTACCGGTTTCTGGCCTAACGCAAAAGTATCACATGGGTACCTATCTCACGGAAGTCAAGCTTACTGAAGAGTCTCCCCTGTCAGGCAGGAAATTCCTTGAGCTAAATCTGGGGGCAACCTATGAACTCACGGTCCTGGAGATCATCCGGGCGGGTAAACACATTACCACAAATTTGCGTAATATCATTTTGAAGCCGGATGATATTATGCTGGTCCAATGCTCAGTGGATAAACTCCAACAGTTTCGGGCGGAACAGAAGGTGCTACTCCTCACCGATGTTAAAATGGATGACAATGAGTTGGCAAATAACGAAAATATCCTGGTGGAAGCTATGGTCTCACCAAATTCACGTCTGGCTGGCGCCTCGCTGATGGAGATCGATTTTCGAAAACGTTATGGGCTATTTGTTCTGGCAGTTCGTCATTATAGAGAAATTGTTAAAAAGAAGATCGGTCACATCAAGTTGAAACAATTTGACACCCTGCTCATCTTTGGCTCCCGGACCCGCATGGCTGCTCTCAATACGGATCCAAACTTCATCATGCTTGATGAACTGGACACGACCCTGCACAAGATCAAATATTGGTGGCTGGCGGTTTCCATTATTCCCATTGTTGTTGGACTTGCTGCTTTGAATATTATGTCCATTATGGAGGCCAGCCTGCTGGGCGCCATCGTGGTTATGGCCACGGGCATTGTCCCGGCCCAGGAAGCCTACAAAGCAATTAACTGGTCGGTTATTTTCCTTATCGCGGCCTTGATCCCTCTGGGTGCCGCCATGCAAACCATTGGATTAGCGGACCGGATCGGTGGGCTGATCACAGCGGCCAGTGGTAATTTTGGGGATACCGGGCTCATCGCAATCCTGTTCTTTATCACCATGCTCATGACCTCATTCCTCTCCCATACGGCGACTGCGATCATCATGACTCCCCTGGCCATTGAATCTGCCGGGATATTAGGATTAGAACCCATGCCCTTTATCATGACCATCATGTTCGCGGCTTCGCTATCCTTTATGACTCCCAATGGGTATCAGACCAACACCATGGTCTTTACACCTGGGGGTTACCGTTATATGGATTTTATGAAAGCTGGTATTCCGTTGCACATTATTCTGGGTATTATTGGCGTGGTACTGATTCCGGTGATCTGGCCGCTATAGTCGTTCATCCTATAATCCTTTTTCCGCCACCAGGCTTCGCAGGTAAATCCAGCACACATCGGCACAGATATTTTAGGGTCTGTGAAGAATTGTGAACTTATAACGCAATTTTGAAATCCAATTGGTATCAAACACTTTCTAGCTGCGCTAATCTGTGTTTGAACTGTGGCTAAAATAAACATTGATGAGCTCGCAAAAAGTATCTAGAAAATCACATAATATGCCCTATAGCAATTAAATACAACTACTTACGACAAGTACACGTAAAGCAATATATAACAACACTTTGCGGCCTCTGCGAGAGGGACTTTCTGTAGGGGCGTCAATATTGTAAAACGGATGCGGCATTAAATCAGTCTATTGGGGGGAGTTATCCCGTTCTTCCGGGACAAATTCGATCTCTGACAGCGCGAAATTGATTGATGAAGCCTCAAAACCGCGTCGCTGCAGGAAGGACCAGAGTCGCTTTTTATCTTTAAGGATCGGCCTGCTTAAGTATTTCATTTTGCGCTGGATCTGCTCAGCAGCCATTTGGTCAAAATCATAGTCATCCCTGATGGCCTCAAGCTCATCCTCGATGATATTTTTTGCGATGCGTTTAGCCTGTAGATCGTGACGCAAACGGATGGGTCCCAGACCCTTTAATTTCACCCGATCCCGGACAAATAGTCTGGCAAAGCGGGCATCATCCAGATAATTCTTATCTTTCAGTCTTTGGATCAGGTCATCCTCAAGATCTTTGAACCCCTTTTTGTACAACCACTCATGGACCTCAAACTCACAGCGCTCCCGATATCCGATAAAATTCAATAAGCCAGTATAGGCCATTTCCACTCGATCATCATTCTCAAGATCATGCTTTAATGTAGCTGTATAGGGGTCGCCGGTCTGCAGGTCATATTTAAGGATCAGAGAACCATCGACACCGATCTCAAATTTACCATCAACAAATATATTGAAGCGCTGTTGTAGTTTCTTCTGTTGAGTTATGGCAGTGATCTTAGGCATTTATTGGCAGTTCATAACATCTTTTAATACATTCTCAACCACCTGAGTATCCCGCTTCTAAGCATGCCAGACAGTTAAGTCCCCTGCCCCCGACACTGCGCGTTTCCCGATCGGCGGAAACTACGACAGGCCTACTCGACATTATTTCAGGGGAATATTATTAAGGGATGAAGAAATTTATTCCTCAGTAGCTTTATCAGATCCCACGGATTCATCCATACCCAGGAACAGGCGCACCTCGCCCACCAGTTTTTCCAGCAGATCCGGATTGTCCTGGAAGAATTTTTTCACATTCTCCTTACCCTGTCCCAGGCGATCTTCGCCATAGCTGAACCAGGAGCCACTCTTCTGGACCAGATTGCCTTTTAGGGCCAGATCCAGAATATCACCTTCAAAGGAGAAACCGGTGCCAAACATGATATCCAGCTCAGTCTCCCGGAACGGTGGTGCCATTTTATTTTTCACGACCTTGACCCGGACCCGGTTCCCAATATTATCCTGACCATCCTTTATAGCGCCAATGCGACGAATATCCATGCGGATGGTGGCGTAGAATTTAAGGGCTCTCCCCCCGGTAGTGGTTTCGGGACTGCCAAACATGACCCCGATCTTTTCCCGGATCTGGTTGATAAAGACGACTGAGGTGTTTGACTTGGAGACGGAGCCAGTAAGTTTCCGCAAAGCCTGTGACATAAGTCTGGCATGGAGTCCCATGTGGCTATCACCCATCTCGCCTTCCAGTTCAGCTCGGGGTACCAGCGCAGCTACCGAATCGATGACGATCACATCCAATGCATTACTGCGTACCAATGTTTCAGTAATCTCCAGCGCCTGTTCTCCAGAATCGGGTTGGGAGATGAGCAAATTTTTAATATCGACCCCCAATTGACCTGCATATTTTGGATCCAGGGCGTGTTCAGCATCGATGAAAGCAGCGTAGCCACCGTTTTTCTGGGCATTAGCCACAATATGCAAAGCCAGGGTCGTTTTTCCCGAAGATTCAGGTCCATAGATCTCAATGACCCGTCCCCTGGGAATACCACCCACTCCCAAAGCAGCATCTAGTGACAGGGCACCAGTTGAGATGGCATCTACCTGACGATTGATCTGATCTTCCCCTAGACGCATCACAGCTCCGGCACCGAACTGACGCTCGATCTGCGATACCGCCAATTCTATGGCTTTATCTTTATCATTTGATTTATTCTGAGCTGCATTCATGTTTGGTCTCCCGTATTAAATTTAAAAACTTTTATTTCACCATAGACTGCGCCGGCAGATGTTAAGGTACTTTTATACCACTTCATCTCTGTGATCTCGAAATTAATTTCATTAACCTGCTCTGCAAGGAAGTCATGAATAAATGAACTATGGCGTGAGATTGTTTTGACGCGACCAAGCGTAATATGGGGTTGAAACTTGCGATAATCAACAGGATATCCCAATTGTTTAAGATACTCGTTCAGTCTCGATTTAAACTGTGAAAGCTTGTTATCATAAGGGGCTGCGCCTACCCAGAGCACGCGCGGGTCATTGGCATGAGGAAAGATACCTGTATCCGTAATTCCTATCTCCAGGGGAGGAAAGGAGGCAACCAGAGATTCCAGACCATTGGCGTGTTCCTCGATGAGAGCCGGATCAGTATCACCCAGAAAATTCAGCGTAATGTGAATATTGCTACGCTTGACCCAATTGATCATATCACTGGTATCCTCGATCTGGTCAGCAAGGGTAAATAAATAGCCCTTTAATTTCCGGGGTAAGGGCAAGGCCAGGAAAGTACGGATGGGCGTCATCAAACCAGACCTTTGATAAATAATCTTAACAGATTCAGGGCTGTATTGGCGCTCATCAATTTATTCATTATCCGATTAGTACCGAATTGGAAGCGACGGATATAGTGATGGTCCAGATCAGCAACCCCGATAAAGACAGTTCCCACCGGTTTGTCTTCAGTGCCGCCTGTGGGTCCTGCCACTCCCGAAACCGCGATGGCAAAACTTGCATCAGTTTTATTAAGTGTCCCAGCCAGCATTTCAGAGACTGTCTCTTCACTGACAGCCCCGTGCTCCATTAAGGTCTGTTTCTGGACACCTAACAGAGACATCTTGGTCTCATTGGCGTAAGTCACAAATCCAGTATTAAAATACTCACTACTCCCGCTGACATCTGTGATCAGACTGGCGATCAACCCCCCGGTACATGATTCTGCTGTTGCTACGGTGGCGTGTGAACTCTTCAAAGATTCACCTACAGTAACTGGCAGGGTCTCCTCATCGCGACCATAGATCTGCCTGGGGAGCAGCTCCCTAATTCTGCTATATATTTCGTCCAGTTTTAAGCTATGATTAGCTTTGTCATTGGAATTAAACGACACTCGGATGCTTACCAGGCCCTGTTTGGGAAGGTAGGCAACTTTAGCCTCTGAATATTCATCCAGGATCGGTTTGGTCTTTTCATATAAAGTTGATTCAGGGATACCGATGGCATGGATATCAAGGGTCTCGATCACAGCACCGGTGAGCTTACTCAGAAAAGGTATGATGTGTTCAGTGGTGATCACTTCCATCTCTTTGGGGACGCCTGGCATAACAAATAGGTGTTGCCCTTCTCGGGTGAAGTGCATTCCCTGAGCCGTACCCCGGGAGTTGTACATCAATTCAGCATGCTCCGGATATTCTGCCTGTGAGCTATTGACTTGGGAGAACTTAAACCCTCTTCTGGCGAAGCGTTCCTTCATTTTTTCCAGAAGCTCAGGATACCTTTTCAGACCAACATCAAAATATTTACACAGAACGCTTTTAGTTATATCATCATGAGTTGGCCCCAGACCACCGGTGAGGGTCAGAACATCGGCCTGACCAAAGCCCCAATCAAGGGCATCGATGATGTCTTGTTTAACATCCCCGACGATGAGTTTTTTCACTACCGGGATTCCGATCAGATTCAGTTGTTGCGAGAGAAAAGCGTTATTAGAGTCAATGGTTTTCCCAGAGAG
>JAJRSW010000077.1 GCA_024278595.1 Fidelibacterota bacterium
GACTTTAGACTTTTAACTTTTAACTTTGATGAGCTCGCAAAAAGTATCTAGAAAATCACATAATATGCCCTATCACCATTAAATACAACTGCTTACGACAAATACAAGTAAAGCAATAAATAACAACACTTTGCGCCATTTCGACAGGCTCAATACAACGCTCTGCGAGAGGGACTTTCTGCGGGGGCGTCAACTTTTAACAATAGCCGCAATAACACCTGATCTTAGTTTAAACAATTCGGTTTATTCCTGAATAGTCTGATTACGTTGCATTCCCTTCAGACCGGGACGATTCAGCGCGGTTGATTTGAATAGAGCATCAAATTCAAGCTCATCCATGACCCGAAAATCCGGTATGTTCCCTCCCTTTAAAGCTTCCACCGGGACAAATGCTTGCCCCTCGCTTGGTTGCGCAAAACGATTCCAGGGGCAAACATCCTGACAGATATCACAACCAAAAAGCCACTCCCCCATGTTTGCCCGGATCTCATCTGGTATCGCTTCATCTGGTTTTAACTCAATTGTTGCATAAGAAATACATTTGGAGCCGTCAACCACATAAGGTTCTACAATGGCCTGGGTGGGACAGGCATCAATACAGGCCGTGCAGGTTCCGCAGTGATCAGGGATAGGGACATCATATTGATCAAAGACCTCGGTAGTGATGATCTCACCCAGAAAGCCCCAGCTTCCCAACTCCCGGGTTATGATATTTGAATGCTTCCCCTGCCAGCCGATCCCGGCTGCGACAGCCCACTGCTTCTCCATCACAGGCGCAGAATCAACAAAAATCCGATATACCAATGCCCGCTGCTTTCGACTAAGCCCTTGAACACGCCCGGCGAACAACTCGCCAGCCAGGTCATGCAGCAGGTCTTTCAGCACAGGGTGATAATCCCGGCTGCGGGCATACCTGGAAATGGAGCCATCCAACTCGGGTAAGGTCTCAACCTGATGATAATTAACAAATACGGATATTACCGAAGCAGCACCTGCCAACAATTCAGTGGGATCGAGCCTTTGCTCAAGATTGCGTTCCATGTAGGACATCTGCCCGTGATAGCTACAGTTCAGCCATTCAATCAGTCGGTCTGACTGAAGTTTTGCGGCTGGGGCAACACCCAGTTTACGGATTCCCAACCGGGCTCCCAGATCCTGAAGCTTCTGATATTTCAGCATATCGAACCTGGAGAAAATGCGCTCTCACAAAGATTTGGAGTTTTGAGCTGAATTAGCTTCTGCATATTTCAGACCTGGCTGTTTCTGTTTTTAAATGCTTGGCGGACCTGGCGATTAATCTGGACGTTCACCAATTCAAATATCGATGTTCTCAGCCCCGACGATCCCTTTTTCAGTCGCTGACAATTTACAGGCTATTGTATGGGGGTCATGTTCAAAAAAGATGATGGCGTCCTGCTCAAGGAGACCCGGGAGGATCCTTTGCTTCTCGGCAATACTGCGCAGGGGTTCATTGTCATAAGCCATTACCCACGGAAGCGGGATATGGGCTTTCAGGGGAAAGAGATCTCCGCCGTACATCAGTGTATTCGTTCCATCTGAAATCACTGGTAACTGTTGTCCCGCAGTATGGCCATGGACCAGCTCCAGTCTTAGGCCATCAAATAACTCCCGTTCGGATCTCAGGATCTCCAGCAAACCATTTTCTGCTAACACTTTCCAGTTTTCAGCAAGATAACTGGCCCGATCCTTGGCGTGGGGGTGCTTGGCCAGGTTCCAGTTCTCCTCCTGGATCCAGTGGCGAGCCCGAGGGAAGGTCGGCACGATCTCATCACCAGCCAATCGAGTATTGCCACCGACATGATCGAAATGTAAATGGGTACAGATCACGTCTGTGATGTCTTCAACATCAATTCCATGCAGGGCCAGGCTTGCGGGCAAAATATAGGCAGCGGTTTCGATTTTGAAGATCTCCTTCATTTTAGCTGACCATTTATCACCATTTCCCGTGTCAATGAGGATCTTCCGGTCAGCAGATTCAAGGAGCAGCGTCCGGGTCACCATCTTGATGCGATTGAGATCATCCACTTCTGTAGCTTTGCTCCACATGGTTTTGGGTATCACGCCAAACATGGCTCCGCCATCCAGAGCAAAGGTCGATGTTATAATTGAGCTTAATTTATAGGGTCCGATATTCATATTCGCTATTGTAAACCGTTGAAACGGTTTTCCTTATTATTCGGTGCATCTACCGCCACGCTTAAAAATCGTGAATTGCCTGACTTTGGTCAACGGTATCGAGAGACACCTCGTTTCATTAAACCGGTCATTAATTATCTCTTTGGAATGAATTCATGGCTACTCGTTAATTATTGGAGGTTACTTGAAATGTCGATTTGAATTTAAGCGCCACATTAACCAGTGCTATGAGGACCGGAACCTCAACCAGAGGTCCGATCACTGCGGCAAAGGCTTCCCCTGAATTGATCCCGAAGACCGCAACTGTCACCGCAATGGCCAATTCAAAATTATTACTGGCAGCGGTAAAGGCCAGAGAACTGGCTTTTTCATATGAAACTCTCAATTTCCGGGCGGCAAAAAAGGATCCGAAGAACATGATCAGAAAATAGATCACCAGGGGCAAGGCAATCCGGAGGACATCCAAAGGAATCTATACAATAAGCTCACCTTTCAAGGAGAACATCACGAAGATCGTGAACAAGAGAGCTATCAGAGTCAGGGGGCTGATCCTGGGTATGAAAACGTGATTGAACCAGTGGTCTCCTTTCAGTCTGATAAGGACCAATCGAGAGACTAATCCAGCAAAGAAGGGAATCCCCAGATAAATTGCCACACTTTGGGCGATCTCCATCATGGAGATACTGGCGGCTTCTAGTTCCAAACCGAACCAGTTGGGCAGAACACCAAGATAGATGTAGGCAAAGAGGGAGAAAAACAGGATCTGAAAGATGGAATTCAAGGCCACCAACCCGGCTGTATATTCCCGATCCCCACCGGCCAGATCACTCCAGACAATGACCATGGCAATGCAGCGGGCCAATCCGATAACGATCAACCCGGTCATGTAATGGGGATAGTCTCTTAAAAATATCAGGGCCAGAGCAAACATGAGCAGCGGGCCAACGATCCAGTTCTGGATCAATGAAAAGCTAAGCACTGGAATATCCTTAAAAAGCTTACCTAATCGCTCATAACGAACTTTGGCCAGGGGTGGATACATCATGATGATCAAGCCAATTGCAATGGGAATATTGGTTGTTCCACTTTGCATGCTTTCCCAAAAAATGCTCAGATCAGGCCGGAGATAGCCAGCTGCCACACCGATCCCCATAAACAGCAGAATCCAAAGTGTTAGGAATCGGTCAAGAAAACTTAGTTTTTTACGGTCTGTTTTCATCTGGCTGCATCCTGTAAGTAATCATCGCCCCCGACGGCCGTCATATTAAACAATAATCGATTTTCCCAAAGGAGGATATTTTATTGGGGCGCAAAACTCCCGCATCCTCAGCGGCGGCGGTAATATGATTGAGAGGCCGACGGTTGGATTGTCCCAATGTGTCTTTCAGTGATCGACGAAATCTAAAACTTGAATAATGACACATCCTATGCCCAGTCTTCAAGAGTGATTCGACCTGGCCCAAGGACCGCCTCAGAAAGACACACGCTTAAAGTCCGTCAAATCAGCCCTAAAAAATAGTGCCCAGGGATGATGGGACTAATTTACCAATTAATAATGATGCCATCAGCTCCCTCCAAATGTTATTGATTTCCGATCTTAATTCGTGCGCGTGGCATAGAAAATGCGCTTGCTTCACAAGGGGTCGCGAGTAACATGACCATAGCATGATTAGAATTGTACTAGGAGATAGAAATGTATCAACCGAGTAATTTCATACCCACAGATCACCCCATCAACGCCTGGGAAGATCTTAAACCATATTTTGCCGCACTCTTGAAAGCCGAGATCAACGATGCTGACGATCTTTCCCGGCTGATCACTCACTACAGTGAAGCACTCAGTGTTTTTTCTGAACAACATGCCTGGGCTTATATCAAGATGAGTTGTGAAACAGGCAACCAGGAGTTTGTGGACCGGCTTGAGCTATTTGATACCAAGATCGCTCCTGAACTGGAAAAAGCAGCCAATGCGGTTGATAAAAGGATCTTCGGCCACCCTGCTTTTGCAGATTTACCGGATGATCGTTTTGGTCAATTCAAGCAAAAGCTAAAACGTGAATTAGAATTATTTCGTGAGGAGAATGTAGAGCTTTCGGCTGAGATATCAAAACACAGCACCAAGTATGATCAGCTTACTGGTGCCCTGACCGTTACCCTGGATGATGAAGAAATGCCACTCCCAAAAGCCGCAGTTCGACTGCAATCGGCTGACCGCGGTGTCCGTAAGGAAGCCTGGCTCGCCATTGCTGAAAAGCGGTATGCCGTCAAGGATGAGGCGGACCAGATCTATTCTGACATGCTAAAGCTACGGGTTGAATCTGCAAAAAATGCTGATTATGATAATTTTCGTGATTATCGTCATGACCTACTGCAGCGATTTGACTATACTCCCCAGGATGCAATTGACTTTCAGAACGCCATCGAAGCGCACATCGTCCCCCTCGCCCGCAAGATCGCTGAATCTCATCGCGATAGACTTGGCTTGGCAAAAGATGATTATCGACCCTGGGATACTGCTGGTGAACCGGTGGGACAGGTAGCCTTAAAACCATTCAAAACGGGCGCTGAATTACTGGAAAAGACTATTTCTATCTTCAGCGATATTCATCCCCAGTTTGGCGAAAACCTTAAAGCCATGCAGGCTGCCGATCTCTTTGATCTGGAGTCGCGGAAAGGCAAGGCACCTGGTGGTTATAACTACGGATTAGAAACTTCTGGCATGCCCTTCATCTTCATGAATGCAGCTGGAACGCATCGCAATGTGGTCACCATGTGTCATGAGGGTGGTCACGCCATGCATACCTTTCTGACCAATGATGAGCCTTTGATCCATTACCGGGACACCCCTTCTGAAATGGCAGAAACAGCTTCCATGAGCATGGAGTTGATGACGGCCGGACTGTGGGATAAATTCTATGACCCTGCCGATCATATCCGGGCTCGCCGGGAACATTTGGAAGATATTATTTCATTTTTTCCCTGGTGTGCCACCGTGGATGCTTTTCAACACTGGATTTATCTCAATCCCGAGCATACAGTCCAGGAACGAGATGACTATTTCGATGAACTCAACCAGCGCTTCACATCCGGGTTTGTGAATTGGGATGGCTATGATCATTTCAGACGGAATGGCTGGCAACGTCAACTGCATATCTTTGGAATGCCCTTCTACTACATCGAGTACGGTATCGCCCAACTGGGTGCCCTGCAAGTTTATCGCCTGTTCAAACAGGATCCCAAAGCTGCCCTGGAAGGCTATATCAAAGGCTTGAGCCTGGGTAGTTCCAAAGCACTGCCTGAGGTTTGGGAGGCCATGGGTATCAAGTTTGATTTCTCTGCAGAAACATTGAAAGAATTAGTCGAGTTCGTCCAGCAGGAACTCAGTGAATTACAGGATTAGCGTATGGAAAAGACCCTTAATTTCCTGAATCAGAATCATGATAGATTTGAACAGGAGCTCATTGACGTATTAAAGGTGCCCAGTATAAGTGCACTGCCGGATCATACTCAAGATATGCAGACCATGGCCAATATGCTAAGGGATGAAATGCAAAAGATTGGTCTGGATAATGCCCGGATCATTGAAACTGATGGTCATCCAGTGGTTTATTCAGAGTGGCTCAGTGCTCCAAAGAAACCAACCCTCCTGATCTATGGGCATTATGATGTTCAGCCAGTTGACCCCGTCGATCTATGGAGTTCGCCTCCGTTTGAACCAGTGATCAGGGGCGATCGGATCTTTGCTCGCGGCTCGGCCGATGATAAAGGTCAGATCTATATCCACTTGAAGGCTATTGAAGCCTGCCTGGCTACCCAGGGCGATCTGCCGGTGAACGTCAAGTTGCTTTTCGAAGGGGAGGAGGAGGTCGGTTCCATCCATCTGGAAGATTTTATCAAGGAACACCAGGAGATGTTGGCCGCTGATTATGTGGTTATCTCCGATACACCCATGTTCCGGGAGGGCTACCCGGGAATTACCTACGGTCTGCGTGGCCTGGCTTATCTGCAGGTCGATCTCAGGGGAACCAGCACAGATTTGCACTCCGGATCTTTCGGAGGATTGGTCAAGAACCCCATAAATGCCCTGGTGGAGATTCTGGCTCAGATGAAAGATGGTGAGGGTCGTATTCTGATCCCGGGTTTCTATGATGATGTTTTGCCCATCACAGAAAACGAACATACCAAGCTGAGCAAGCTGCCATTTTCAGCCCGGGAATTTGCCCACAATATCGGCGCACCGACCCTGTTCGGCGAGACTGGTTATGCTGATCTGGAAAGACTATGGGCGCGTCCCACCTTTGACATCAACGGGATCTGGGGTGGTTTTCAGGGTGAGGGTGCCAAAACCGTCATTCCGGCTGAAGCCCATGCCAAGGTATCCATGCGTCTGGTAGCAAATCAGGATCCAGCGGATATTGCACAAAAATTTACAGCCTATGTGGAATCGCTTATTCCTGAGAGCATGGAAGCAGCTATCAAGGCCCTGCATGGTGGTTTTGGCTATGTAACTGACCTGGATAATCCAGGCTTGCTGGCCGGAGTCAGAGCTCTGGAGAAAGCCTTTGGAAAAGAAGTTGATTTCCTCCGTGAAGGGGGATCCATTCCCATCGTCAAGGTTTTCGCAGACATTATTCAGGCACCGGTCCTGCTTATGGGCTACGGTCTGCCTGATCAAAATGCCCATGCGCCTGATGAAAATTTCAGCTTAAACAATTTCCACAAGGGCATCGAGAGTATCGTTTACTTTTTTGAAGAGATCGGAGAATTACAGGTCTGACATGAAACGAGGATTGCACTTTTACGAAGAGTTGGCCAACACCCTGACCCATGCAGCAGGTGTGGCTTTCAGTATTGCCGGGTTGGTTCTGCTGGTCGTTCGGGCAGCCATTTATGGGGATGCCTGGCAGGTTGTCAGTTTTAGTATTTACGGCTCATCATTGATCCTGCTCTATCTTGCTTCGACCCTCTATCATGGGTTTCGGTCAAAGCGAGCCAAGGAGCTATTACAGATCTTTGATCATTCAGCCATTTATTTGCTCATCGCCGGTACTTACACGCCCTTTCTCCTGGTCACCCTCCGGGGCCCCTGGGGCTGGAGTTTATTTGGGACCATCTGGGGTTTGGCACTAATCGGTATCACGTTCAAGATCATCTTTGGCACCAAGTATGAGGTGGTTAGTACGGTCTTTTATATTCTCATGGGGTGGGTGGTCATTATTGCTATCAAACCTTTACTGATCGCACTACCGCTAAGCGGATTTGCCTGGCTACTGGCCGGCGGCCTGGCCTATACCCTGGGTGTCATCTTTTTTGCCTGGGAAAAGCTGCCGTTTAATCATGCTATCTGGCATGGATTTGTACTGGCAGGCAGTCTTTTTCATTTCTTTGGGATCTGGTTTTACCTGGCACCGGTAGCCTGACCCGGATCCAATTAAAAGTTCCTTTTTAGCTAACAGAGCTTATGTTCTACCAATGACTCTCATCCATGAATTACCTGGCAAGCTGCGCGTCCATTGGAATAAGGATTGCCGTGCAGTTATTGATGTCTGGGAGAACTATTACGTCCGACTGGATGAGTTTCATGATGCCGTTCTGGTCAAAGGTCTGGAGCATTCAAAATTGCATGGCGGCATTGCCTGGATCGTGGATTCCAGTGGCGCTGAGGGGACGTTTGGCAAAAACATCCTGGATTATATCGGAACGGATGTTTTCCCTGAATTTGTAAAACAGGGGGTCAAATATTTTATCACCATCAAGCCCAAACATAGCTCGGTGGCAGCATTCAATGTAATCTCTTATTCGCTAAAAACTGAGGCAGCCGGTCTTAAACTGGTGGAGGTGGAAAGTTTGGACCAGGCGCTCAACTGGTTAAAACAACAGGGCTAATCATCCTGTTTATATCTCGTCTGATACCAATTATACATCAAAACTGCATTCAACTTCTTCATCTTTCCTCATATTATGAACTTATAGGCAATTTTGAAGTCCAAGTGGTCTGAAATAATCCCAAGGCTTCAGGAGAACTCGTACTGATGGGCATTTTCTCCAATGAGACCTCAACCACTGCTTTCCTGGAATAGGAAACAAATGCGAGAAGCAGTCCCAGGCTGAGCATCACAATAATAACAGCAGCTCTTGACATGCTTATCGCCTTAATATTTTGCTGATCTAACCTGAATAATTCATAGCCACTAAGTCACGAAGGCACAAAGTTCTAAAAAATATATGCTTAGTAAAAATTATCACTCACAGATGCAAATAATTCTGTTTAAAATGACCCTGTTCATAACTTTAATAATCTTCGTGGCAATAATTCATGAATAATGCAGGCTAAAGAGAGTATCGGTTCCCGACAGCACTAGCCCGTGTGATAGCAGTTCTCCGCAGGCAACTACCCCAGCTTTTTTAACAAACTCAGTAAGGCCGTGATCTCTTCAACAGTATTGTAGTAATGTGGGGCGATTCGCAATCCGGCGCCTCTTAATGAAAGGTTGACCCCGGCAGTTGTAAGGGCTTCATAGACAGCCTCATTCCGCTGACTGTTAGTATGGCTAAACAGGCATATCCCACTTACCTCAGCTTCCGAGAAATCGTGGATCAATTCAAACGGAATTTCTGCCAGTCCCTCCTCAAATTGATTGAGCAGCCTACGTACATGGCGAAATATATGTGCCGGGTCACAACCCAGCAGTAATTCCGTGGCCTGCTCGGCACCAACGATACTGGGGGCATTGAAGGCGCCCAGCTCATAACGGCGGGCATCAGGGCTCAACTCCTGATCAAAGTTACCATAATCGACGGGGTTCACATGTCCCATATAGCCCCGGTAAGTCAGTTTTAGTCTGGATTGGAGCTCTTCTGTCACGTAGAGGAAGCCGCTGCCCAGGGGCGACATCATCCATTTATGGCCACCGACAGACATGAAATCTATCCCCATTTCAAGTACATCTGTGGGGATCACTCCCACTGACTGGATGGCATCCACCGAGAAAATTATTTGATGCGCATGACACAGTTCTGAGATAGACTTCAGATCCGATCGGTAGCCCGTGAGGTATTGAACACTACTGACCGAGATCAGACGCGTGGCTGGACGAATTGCGGCTGCAAACAGGTCTGGTGTGACCCGTCCATCCCCCGCTTCCAGAAATTCAACCTCCACCCCTTTTTCCTGCAAATTGAGAAAAGGCATGACATTGGCAGGGAATTCAGCAGCATAGAGTAAAATGTGATCCCCTGATCGCCAATCCAAGCCAGTGGCCAGAATATTGATCCCGGTGACAGTATTGGCCATCATGGCAACGCGTTCAGCGGGTGCATTGATCAATTGACCATAATTTTTCCTTAAACCCTCCCGGTGACTTTCAGCAATACTCCAGGTTAACGGGCTGCCTTGACGGCGATGTTCGAAATAGCCGTCCATGGCCTGGACCACCGGTGTTGATAAGGGCGCATAGGCGGCATGATTTAGGTAAATACGTTTATCGGCAACATCAAAATAGCTCCGAAACTGTTCGTGAGTGATCACAGAAAAGACCCTTGTATTATTTTTTATTATTCCTGATGCAGGCAACAGGCCGGTAATCTTTTCCTGGCTGCTACATTACCGGCAACATTGTTTACGGTAAACCCAAAGTCCAGCAGGTGAGCTATTATTTTGTCAGCTGATACATCCTGTTCGCGATACCTGATCTGAACTTTTTGGGTCTGGATATTGGTGGTGACCGTCTTGATCCCCACCAATGCCAGGATGCGTCCCTCGAATAGGCGTTGGCCGTCCAGGCAGATCAGTTCAGGAATATCCAGATCCAGGGTCAGTGTACGTGACTCTCCGCCACAGGAAACCAGGACGCTCACCCACAGTACCAGGACTGCCAGGAATCCGAATCGCGCTCTATTTTTCAGATTCAACCTCCTGAAGCCGTTGCTCCATCTCAGCTAATTTCTCATTCATCTCATCCAGCTGTTTCTGCAATTTTTTATTCTCAGCACCAGCTCCTGAAGCCTGAATATTTTGGATCTGGCGTTTGATCATGGGATACTCTTGAACCGGGATCCTGGAGAACAGCGCCCTCAGATAGGGCAGGCCTTCACTAATTTTGAGCTTACCCAGGGTGTTTGCTGCAATCCTCTGGACAAAGTAGCTGGGGTCTTCTGTCGCCTGGCAGAGCGCCTGTGACACACGTTTCTGTAGCTGCTTCGGCAGCCAATCCCGAATATTTCCCAGGGCTCTCACGCGCGCTACTTTCTCATCCCAAAAGTGTACCGGTCCATCGATACCGGCCAGTAAGGCATCTGTGGCTTTCTCGGATCGCGTAGCACTGAGCCCTAGAAAGGCTCCCGCCTTGATGTGATTTCTCCAATTGGATTCTTTGGCGTAGGTCTCAAGGGTTGGGATATCATCCTCATCACGCTGACGCCCCAAACTCTCCAGGAGAGCCATCTGGCCACGATATGGCAGATCTGGGCTTTGTAATTTTTCAATAATGGCTGAGCGTAGCACGGTATGGCGATGGGCGCCACAGGCCAGGGCGGCTGCTTCAATGACCATGGGATCCTGTTCCTGTACCAGCAGCTCGGCCAGAATGTCATAGGCATATTGGTTGCCTACTTTTCCCAGAGCCCGATAAGCATGGATTCGGAGACCCCAACGCTGTTCATTTTTTAGCTGATCACGGATGGCCTGAAGATTTTTGCGCTTGCCGGTCTTGGCCAGCTCACTCACGGCCTGCATCAATCCACGAACCGTGGTTCCATGCTCCAGTAAATGGCGGAGTTTATCATCGCCGGGATTAAAGTCAGCTTCAAAAAGGGCCTGCATGTGTGGATCCAGAACCAGGTGCTTTGGTTCTGCCATCTTGATCTGGAAAATCTGGGTTCCCTTGCTCAGCTGAACGACCTCCGGGTGATCGTGGCCCTGGTCATCCTGCCAGGCAATTTCCAGATCCATTTCAAAGAGCTCAATACCCTTTTTCTGGTCCACCTGTTTTTGTTCGAATGTGAATTTTCCCTGGCCTTTTTGCTTGTCAAATTCGAAAGACACCTTAAGGATCGGGTAACCTTTGGATCTGAACCACATATCAAAACATTTATCCAGATTCAGGCCGGAATGCTCCTCGATACAACGTTGAAAATCCAGCGATTTGACCGTCTTACCGGCATAGGTATTTACATAATCCCGGACGCCAGACCAGAAATTATCATCACCGGTCAGATGCCGCAGCATGTGGAGTCGCCAGGCGCCTCCTGGATAGAGATGCATATCAAACATATTCCAACTATGATCATACTCCCGGGTGATAATGGGTCGAACATAGCTATTCTTCGCTTCTCCAAAATAGCTTGCGGCTTCTTCAGCCAATTGCCAGTCCATGGCATCTTTTCCCTGAGAATCCTCAAGCCAGACTGATTCGATGTAGGTTGCCCAGCTTTCCTTAAGCCAGACATGGGCAAAATCATAGGCTACTACGGCATCGCCAAAATATGAATGGGACATTTCATGAACATTGATGAGGTCCATGATGTACTGCCACTCCAAGGCCATGGTCTCATCCAACATGAATTTGTCATCCCAGGTGACCAGGGAGATGTTTTCCATGGCTCCGCCGATCTCACGACCGGCAACCTGGAAATACTTGGGGTAAGGAAACTCCATGCCCAGTTTTTGTTCCATCCAAATCAGCATTTTACGAGTTGGCGCAAAGGTTCGTTGAAGTTGTTCAGGCGTGTATGATTTGTCTGCATAGTACGCGATGGGTATATCGCGTAAGGGCTCATCCTTGAATTCAGAAAATTCGCCAATGGCAAAACAGGCCAGATAGCTGGCACAGGGATAGTCCAGCTTCCAATGCGCCGTTTTCAAGCCATCCTGCACTTTTTCTGATACCAGAGCACCATTGGCCAGGATTGTCAGATCTTCCCGAGCTGTGAGGTGATATTCCATTTTAGATCGAACGGTAGGAAAATCAACACAGGGAAACCAATACCTGGCTCGTTCAGTTTCATTGTCGGTAATGGCATAGTACGGCATTTCCGGTCGCTGGGAATCCGGCTGCATGAATTTGAGACCAGAGATAGGATCTTTTATGGCATAATCTATCCGGATCACCTGCTCTTCACCAGCCAGCAAACCCGCTTGGAAATACAGATCGATCACCCGGTCATTATAGCTATGTGAGATCTGTTTCCCTGATGGGCTCTGGACGCTGAGATCATCAAAATCAACTGCATCCAGTTTCAGGGAGTGGGCCCCGCCAACGTTGGCTCGAATAGTGATTAGTGCATACCCGCGGGCTGCCCGTCCAGGGAGATCCAGAGTTAAATGAATTTCTGTATGCACCGGTTCCAGTTGCAGGTCCGGGGCATAGTTTTTACCGGCACCAGGGAGGGTGAAATCCCTAAAATGGACTCGTTGGTTTTGGAGCAGCTGTTCGTATTTCATACTTGGTCCTTGAGAATTATTTGGAGAATACTGATAATGGAACCTCGAACCAGTCCCGTTGCTCATTGGTGATGATCAAGGTTTTTGCGTTTTTAAAACAAATACCTTCGGCTTGATCTGCCTTGATGAGATTGAAGGTCCGAGGTGATTGGGAGAGGAAATCATCGCCGCTCTTGGGCTGGGGGAAATACCAGATGGTGGACGCCAGTGGATTTTGAGCAAGCAATACCAGGGCTGAGCCATCCGGGGCCATATCAGCAGCTGTAACCCAGCCGCCCAGATCCTCTTTACGGCTGATATATTTCAACACGTTTACCTGAGTGGTATGGCGTGTGTCCATTCGATAAAGTTTGGTCGCAGGCGCTGGTGTTCTAATATTCCGATCGGCACGATGCTTGGTGAGAAAATATATTTTTCCCTTGAATGTAAAGACGGCTTCACAGTCATATTCCCATTTAGCTGGTGGGAATTTATCCTGATCTTCAAAGCGAACGGGATACCAGGCCAGGGGTCTGATCTGGGAGCTGGCATGGGGATTGGGCTCTGGAACCAGATATACCCCCAGATCCCGCCGGGCATTCCCATTATTTCCCACATCCGCGATAACCAGCGTATCGTTTAATATTGCCATTGATTCCCAGTCATTAAGCACTGCTCCGCTGAGCTCGATCCCGGGATAATGCTTCCCATTCTGACCGTCATAGCGGCGTTTCAAATAATCAGGAACAATGATCTTTCCGGCAGAATTCAGGGCAAAAATATAGGGCTCACCTCCTGAATCATTGCACACCCAGTATACGTCCTCGTAGGTCAGGCTTTTCACAATTGCGCTTTGCTCGTTGATTGGCGGATGCTTAATTGTACAGATCTTGGTCTGCCCGAACAATAAAGTGGCCAGTCCCAGAGCACTAACAAGCCGAATGATCATGGTCTCACTTTCAGTGAATGCGAGCCCGTGAAAAGAAGCTCGACATCTGCTTGAAATACATTAAATACCAACATGAGTGCAAATTCACCAATTGATGCGAAAAACCAAGCAAAAACCTGGCTAAACCGTCGCTATAATAACTATAATTTTTATCTCCAGAACACATACTGAGAGAAGATCAGGAAAGTTTCTTTACATGCTGGCTTTACCTGTCCCAATCGTGATGGAAGCAAGGGCTATGGCGGCTGCATCTACTGCAACAATGACAGCTTTGTCCCCCACTACATCAATCAGGAGATGTCTATTCCAGCCCAGCTGGAAGTCTCGATTCCATTTATGCAGGATCGGTATGATGTTCAGAAGTACATTGCCTATTTTCAGGCCTATTCGAATACCTATGCCGAATTGGACCAATTAAAGCGCCTGTATGCTGAGGCCGTCACCTACCCCAATGTGGTCGGTCTTGATATTGGTACCCGCAGTGATTGTGTAGATGAAGCACTTTTGGAGCATCTTGCTCGTTTGAATGAACAGGTGCAGGTCACCCTGGAGTATGGGATCGAATCCATCCATAACGCTTCATTAACCTGGATGAACCGCGGCCATGATTATGAATCGGTAATCCGGGCAGTCGAACTGACCCAACAATATGGGATCAAGGTCGCCGGGCATATTATTCTGGGCTTTCCCATGGAAACGCCAGAGATGATGCGCCAAACCGGTTTGGCTGCCAATGATCTGAGTCTGGATTTTTTAAAAATTCATCAATTGCATGTGGTGCAAGGAACGGTTCTGGCAAAGCGCTATGCAGAAAAACCTTTTTCCTTATTCCAGGCTGATGAATATATCGAACTGGTGGTTGATATCCTGGAACGACTCGATCCAAATATTGTGATCCAAAGGTTGTTCGGTGACGCGCCGGACGATATCCTCATTGCCCCCCGGTGGGGTTACAATATCCCCAAACTGACTCACCTCATGGACCTGGAGCTCATGCACCGGGACACCTGGCAGGGGAAACTCTTTTTAAGTAAGAAGTAAGAAGCACAAAATGAAAAGGATTGTCATACTCTCGAAGGATGGGGAGCATGGATAGGTCATTTTAGCGCAACGACCTGGGTTTTTGCAGTCCGAAAATATCGCACTTCTATTGCAAGCCCTGTTGCAGGAACGATGAAAAGCCCCCCTGGTTGCTGATGAATTCCACACAATGAAAATCAACGCAACCACTGACAGAATCCCTGGCATAGACTGTAACTGCACCATTAAGGTTTGAGGTGATCACCTGCCTAGGCCAGACTTTGGCATTTTCAAACCAGACCCGTTCGTCGGCAACATAGGCAGCACCGACAAGATCCAGATCCCCAGCCACCAACGATCGTGTATCGGGAAATGAAGAACCATGATTCTGTCTGGTCCATTGAGGAGGATTGCTCTCATCATTGGATCCATTCTGATTTGGATCGACAGCAACTACCGATATTGCAGATTGAAAATTAGTATCCACAACTTCATGTTCAAACTTTAGGTGATGTTAGGTGATTTAGCTAGGGATGGATTATGACAAATCTAGTCATCAAGAAAATCGCTTTCCATCCCTTAAGCCAAATCTATATTCAGCGCAAGTTAGACGTTGACGATGAAAGGAACTGATATGCAGAAATGGGCACTCATACTCGGGGCTTCAAGTGGTTTCGGAGGAGCAATCTCCCGCAAACTGGCTGCTAATGGCTATAATATTTTTGGAGTACATCTGGATCGTAAGGCCACCCTGCACAATGTGGAAGCCATCAAGGCGGACATTGCAGCTGCTGGTTCAGAATCCATCTTTTTTAATATAAATGCTGCCGATACGCGCGCTCGAAAAGAAGCCATCAGAATCATGGAAGAAACATTTTCCAAAACACCGGGTACTGTCCAGGTTCTGGTCCACTCTCTGGCATTTGGCACCCTTTTACCAGTGGTTTACAACCCTGGTACCGGTGGTGTGGTCCATAAGAACCAGATGGACATGACCCTGGATGTCATGGCCCATTCTCTGGTCTACTGGACCCAGGATGTGGTGGGACATAAACTGATGGATGAAGGCGCTCATATTTTTTGCATGACCAGTTCTGGTGGTCACACCGCCTGGCCCAACTATGGTGCAGTTTCCGCTGCCAAGGCAGCCATTGAAGCGCATATCCGCCAGATCGCCCTGGAGTTGGCACCCAAAAAGATCGCAGCCAATGCCCTAAGGGCTGGCGTAACCGATACACCCGCTTTACGTAAGATTCCCGGTAACGAACAAATGATCGCCCGGGCCTTACAGAGTAATCCCGGTGGTCGACTTACCACTCCGGAAGATGTGGCTGATGCCGTCCTGACCTTTGCTGGAATGAATACCTGGATCACGGGTAACATCATCGGGATCGATGGTGGCGAGGATAACGCTGGATAAACAGCGAAAATAGATAATTGTTCATCGGTAGAGACCTGGCATGCAAGGTCTCTACTTTTTTAGTAAAAATTTATTCTCTGGTCAGGATCTGTTCCACATCCGCAAACAGCGTATCAAAGCCCCTGGTAATGGATTCAGTATGGTGTAGGGCAGTTGCCAGGGAGTCCATAATGTATTTTTTGGCAATGAGCATTTTACGGGAATCCTCAGTAGCCTCCTCCAAAAGCAAATATCCAATATAGAGAAATCCGTACATATCAACCAGCTCAGCAGAATGCAGCTCTTGATAAGCTTTGTCTTCCTTCTCAAGTACAAAGGTTTTGCTCTTGGTAAATAAGCGGCGGATCTGCTTCAATTTATTGGCCAGCTGGCGGGCTTCATGACGGTATTCTTTTAACTCATTCGCATCAAACTGTTCATCAGCAACCCCTTTGATCACGCCACCGATGGCGGCAATAACCTGGAGCTGGGAGGTCCCTTCATAAATGTTGGTGATCCGGACATCTCGATAATGACGTTCCACGTTGAATTCCTGCATATAGCCGGTACCGCCATGGATCTGAATGGCATCGTAGCAGATCCGATTGGCTTTCTCGGAGATCGAATATTTGGAGAGCGGGGTCAGAAAATCTGCCAGGGCCTTCCAGTGTTTGAACTCGGCCCGGATATCGGTAATAGATTCACCAGCCGCTTTGAGGCGCTCCATTTCCAGCTCACTTATTCTGAGCATATCAACTGCCCGACCAGTGGAATAGATCAGGGTTCTGGAGGTTTCCAGATCCACTTTCATTTTGATCAACATCTCTGCCACTGCCGGAAAATTCAGGATCGGTTTCCCGAACTGCTCCCGTTCCTGGGCGTAGCGACGGGCCTCAACATAAGCAGCCTGAGCAATCCCCAGAGCTTGAGCTGCCACACCCAGGCGAGCACCATTCATCAGGGCCATCACATAAGAGATCAGACCCCTTTTTCGCACCCCGATGAGCTGGGCCGGTGTGTCATGAAATTGCATCTCACAGGTCGGGGAACCTTTAATGCCCAATTTATGTTCGATACGACGGATCTGAACCGTATCATCACCATAACAAACAAAGAGCGAAAGTCCCCGACCGTCCCGGGTCCCCTCTTCCGAACGGGCCAGGACCAGACATACATCTGCATTCCCATTGGTGATAAATCGTTTCACGCCATTCAGATACCAATTGCCCTCATCATCCTGATAAGCCCGGGTCTTGACTGCCTGTAGATCGGAGCCGGCATCCGGTTCCGTGAGCACCATGGCCCCGGAAACCGCACCGCTACTGAATTTGGGTAAATATTCATCCTTGATCTCAGCGCTGGCAAATTTTTCAATGGTCTCAGAAATATCCTGGAGACCAAACAGATTCATCAGGGAGGCGTCTCCCCGGGAGACCATCTCAACTGCAAATATGTATAGGGAGATGGGCAGGTTAAGCCCACCGTATTTTCGTTCCAGCAGAAACCCCATGAGGCCAGCCTGGTTGAGACGTTGCATATCTTCCTCAAGACCCTTGGCGTAAGTGACTTCACCATCAGCAAAGGTTGAGCCCAATTCATCCACTTCCCGGGCTCGTTCGGCCACAAAATTACCAGCAATATCCCCCACCACCTCCAGGATCCGGCTAAAATTGTCTTTGGCATCTTCATAATCCAGGGGAGCAAAAGGAAACTCAGCCGCTTCAGTATAATCATGCTCACGTACCCTGATGATCTCTTCCAGATCGATTCGCTTGAACTGAAATTGAATATCCTGATTCTCGGTGAAAAAATTTGACATATCTATTCCTTAGTGCAACTGACTTTTGTAGGCTGCGATCAATTGGGGGATCACGACTTCCAGATCTCCGGTAATGCCATAGTGGGCCACTCCAAATATGGGAGCTTCCGGATCATTGTTGATGGCAATTATCTTCTGAGATTCCTGCATACCTGCCCGATGTTGAATGGCTCCTGAAATACCGATAGCGATATATAATTTAGGACGTACTGTGGTACCAGTTTGCCCAACCTGCCGCTCAGCTTCTATGAGTCCCGCATCAACAGCTGCCCGGGAGCCGGCCACATCAGCACCCAGCACTTTGGCCAGGTCTTTGATCAACTGAAATTTTTCCGGAGTATCAGCGCCGTAACCCCCAGCCACAATAATGGGGGCCGCTTTCAAATTTACAGTGGAGGCTGCCTGATGCTTCTCGATGATCTTGACGGCGATCTCAATGGGATCAAGCTTAACCGGGACTTGAATGACCCGTCCTTTCCTTGAAAGATCTGCCACACCCATCTCCATGACCCCTTCACGAATGGTCGCCATCTGGATCTCCACATCCGGGGAGATAATGGTGGCAATGATGTTCCCGCCAAAAGCCGGGCGGATCTGCAATAACAGGTCGGGGTGTTCGACTTTTCTCAGCGTCAAGGTTTCGATCTTCAATTCGGTACAGTCAGCTGTCAGTCCTGAGCGGGTATGGGAGGCAACCCGGGGGGCAATATCACGACCAATATGCGTGGCACCAAATAAAACGACCCGGGGTCTTTTTTCCTCAACCAGTTTGGTGACCAGGTTTGCATAAGGTATACTGCGAAAGTCTTTCAGTTCCTGATCATCCAGAAGATAGACATTGTCAGCTCCATGTGAAAATAGAGGGTCAATCAGGGCTTCAACCTCATGCCCTAACAGAACAGCACTGACCTCAGAACCCATCTTATCTGCCAGGGTGCGGGCTTTATGGAGCAGTTCCAAACCCACTTCTGCCAATGCACCATCAGCCTGTTCGGCGAAGACCCACACCATATCTTTAATATTTGAATTCACCACTTTTATCATCTCTCTTTTTTTACACCGAATTCAACGAAAATTATCAAGGATTGTCTTTGGGTCATTCGTTTTCCCCGCTGTTAAATGTTTCCACCTACCCAAAGATGTGATCCTGCATCAATTCACCGATCATCTCATTCAGACCCTCAGTGGATGCCGGGACCTGTTTAAATTCTGAGCCACTTAGGATTACATTCTCAACTTTGTGAACCTTGGTGGGTGATCCCGCCAGACCGCACATGCTGACATCTGCATCAATATCTTCGATATTCCAGGTCTCGATGTACAAACCGTCGGCCCGGGCCTTTTCCAGCACTTGATCCAGGGTGATAAGATCGTGACTCTCATCGACATAGGATTGGATCTCAAATTTTGACTGAGCCCTCTTATAGGTACAGAGCTTTCTCACATCAAAGGGTCTTGGCCGGGCGGCATCCTTGATCACTGTAAGCAAGACCGGCAGGGGTGATTCTAATATTTCATAGCCATTCTTGATGGCTCTTTTCGCCCGGATGGTTCTTTGTTTCAGGTCTAAATTTAGAACTTCCTGAGTATAAGTGAACTGGGTAATGCCCAGTTTCTCAGCAGTCTGGGGTCCCACTTGAGCCGTGTCTCCATCAATGGCCTGCCGACCACCAAAAATAAGGTCGTAATCACCGATATGTTGGATCGCCTTATGCAGGGCGTAGGAAGTGGCTAGTGTATCTGCAGCGGCAAAGCGTCTGTCACTTACCAGGATAACACGATCAGCACCCATATAGAGGCATTCGCGCAACATATTCACCGCATTGGGAGGACCCATGGTCAGCGCCGTGACCAGGCCCCCATACTGATCCTTTAAGCGTAGTGCAAGCTCTAGGGCTGCCTGGTCCTCCGGATTGAATATGGCTGGCAGGCGGGCCCGATTCACAGTCCCGTCAGGGCGCATGACATCGCCGGATATGTTACTGGTATCAGGTACCTGCTTTACAAGAACAATGGTATGAAGTGGCATTCAGAAGCGCTCCTCAGCAAAATTATAAGCTTCAATATAGTCGGATACTCATCTTTTGAAAATGCTTACTTGGTCAAGTAATTTTGGACTGGTGGTTACAAGCGGATGCGCCTGGTTTTGGAGGGTTTCAGAAATTAATTCCGCTAAGCTGCATTATTCATGAATTATTGCCACAAAGACACTAAGCCACGAAGATTATTAAAGTTATGAACAAGGTCATTTTAAACAGAATTATTTGCATCTGTGAGTGATATTTTTTGCTAAGCATATATTTTTTAAACTTTGTGCCTTCGTGACTTAGTGGCTATGAATTATTCAGGCTAAGCTGCTAAGCGGGTTCACCTGCTCCATTTCAAAAAATAATCCAGCTACCCTGGGACGTCAGTTCCCGGGTTCAGATCCGGATTTACTGCTGAATATTCTCCAATTGAAAGGATTCAGGATGGTGGTTAACCACTGGATGTTAATAATAGTCCGTTCCCGCGAAACCTGATAGCTGATCCATAATCCGGCCAGTGCCATAAGCCCATTGGGTGCCCACATGGCCAGCACCGGATCCACCATCCGTCGATCGGCTAATTCCTCCCCGGCAATCAAGGCCGCCCAGTAGATAAAAAACATCCCGATGGCCACCCCGATGGTCCCACTGGATTTACGGGTCATAATGCCCAACGGGACGCCCACCAGCACAAAAACGATACAGGTAACGGCCATGGCATATTTTTTATGGATCTCAACCAGATACTTGTTCACTTGCTTCATGTAGCTGTTGAGGAGCCGTTCCTGACTTTCCAGTTTATCGATGGTTCGGTTCCAGGCCCTGGTTCTGGCGCTGATAGTTTCTATGTCAGCAACCGGTATACGTCTGAGGGTATCCATTTCCGCGACTATATCCACGCTGGAATCCCCATTAAAGAGCGGGCTGTTCAGCCGAATGCTGAGCATCCGGTCAATGGTTCGTTGATAGCGATCCTGATTCTCTTCAATACGCTTATACATCATGGCCGGGGTCATCTCACGGTCGCCCCGAACGGCTGATTCCCGTCGTTTCAATTCCAGGTTATTGACCTTCACGGTCAGCCGGGTGGAATCAAAATATTCTCTTTGGTAGTCGTCCAGTTTATCCAGATCGAGCAAATGTTTTTCGCCATTATAAAGGGTGAAAATTATCTGCCCACCCCTTGTTTCGGTGCGCCCACTCTCAGCGAAGATGGACACCTGTTCTCTCTGATCACTTTTCGAAAAGATAATCACCCCTTTAAGGCCCTCTTCGGTGACTTCATTTACGCGAATATTATAATCCGGAAGGTCATCGATAAAGTAACCCGGGACAATGTCCATATCCGGCCGTTTGCGGTAGATATCAGAGCCCAGCAGGCGAGCGCGGTGGTTGACATCCGGCAGGATCGAGGTATTGAAATAGAAAGTAAAGCTGCCCACCAGCAGGGCAAAGACCAGGGCGGGGGTCATAATCCGCGGCAGGGAGATTCCGCCGGAGCGCATGGCGGTCACTTCATTATCGGTTGCCAGTCTGCCATAGGCCAGGAGCACAGCTACCAGCACGGAGAGCGGGATGGCCAGGGCCAGGATCCAGGCCAGGTTGAGGGCGATGTACTCCAGGATCACAATAAAGGACAGTCCCTTCCCCAGAATACGATCCATGGCCCGAATGATAAAATTCACCAGAAAGATCATGGTCAGGACCAGCAGGGAATACATGAAGGGGGTCAGCAATTCCCGAAAGATATATTTATCAATGGTTTTGATCATCGAATAAAAATAGGCCGGATTGGGTTGGATTCTAGTGTAAAGGTTAGGGAGTGTGGAGGGGTATTTGTCTGCGGGGAACACAGATCTTTGTTCACTGTTTTGTCGCTGTAGTCCGGTTCATCCCCGCGTTTGCGGGGAACACTCGACCTTCTCCTCCTCGGTTGCGTTATACGACGGTTCATCCCCGCGTTTGCGGGGAACACCAGCCCCAGACGAACAACAGGCTCAGATCGACCGGTTCATCCCCGCGTTTGCGGGGAACACCAGGTTGTGTTTCTTGAATAGTCTGGACATCTCGGTTCATCCCCGCGTTTGCGGGGAACACGTGGTACGGTCTTTTTCCTTACCCTTGGCGACCGGTTCATCCCCGCGTTTGCGGGGAACACATCTATTGAACATTTTTTAATCTCCTGTAAACCGGTTCATCCCCGCGTTTGCGGGGAACACTAGTTATGCTCGCGCTTAAGCATATCACTGATCGGTTCATCCCCGCGTTTGCGGGGAACACGGCATCCGCATTGGCATTGCCATTCCAGCGAGCGGTTCATCCCCGCGTTTGCGGGGAACACTCAAAAGTTTTAAACATGATCTGGAATCTACCCGGTTCATCCCCGCGTTTGCGGGGAACACCGCGCCTCTTCCGCATACAACCCTGCTAATGTCGGTTCATCCCCGCGTTTGCGGGGAACACGTCTATTAAGATTAACCCCAAGACAGGCGAGACGGTTCATCCCCGCGTTTGCGGGGAACACAGTAACGACAAGAATCCAGGTATAACAGTGTCCGGTTCATCCCCGCGTTTGCGGGGAACACATAGCAATGTTCCTGAGGGTCACATGTACTTTCGGTTCATCCCCGCGTTTGCGGGGAACACCCTCCCCTTAGGGGAACTTAGGAGCCTGGATGCGGTTCATCCCCGCGTTTGCGGGGAACACCCTATTCAAAACCGTGATAAAACTGGTTTGACCGGTTCATCCCCGCGTTTGCGGGGAACACTCTTACACTTAACTTATTGATTTTACCCAGTTTCCAAAGAGCAAAAAAATCTACCAACTAATTTAACCATTTTCAATGCCACCAACTGGCCCATCTACAGGTAAAAAAGAGACCAACTTGATCCCATCCATCTCCTTCGGAATTCTCCTGTTTGCCCCCACTGTTAAAAAATCAAAACCGGACTCAGAATTGGTCCTCCAGGCCATAACAGCGTTACCATCATCCACTCCTACACAGACCTGACTCCAAATCATTTCACGAATACGCCTGGAAACATTCCCGACATAAACGCCAGCCCTGACCTCCAACAACCAGATAGCCAAACGACCCCGTAAACGATGCGGGACATTCTCAACCACGATGACCAACATCACCACTCCTGTCCTTGTTGGGAATTGCCGGTCCAATTGACTCACTGGGTGCTTCAGGAATACTCAACTCACCGGCTGCCAGGACCTGCTCTATGGCCGGAATTATCCTGCGTAAAAGTTTGCTCTCTCTAAAACTATCACGGCAGGCGATTCTAACTGCCCGCTCTGCATTACCGGGATTTTTTGCGGCAATCCTGAAGGCCAAGGGGACTACCGTTTCAAATTTGAACAGATCGGCAATGTCATATACAAAAGACTGAGGCTTACCAGTATGAATAAATCCAATTGCCGGTGCATAGCCGGCTGCCAGAATAGCGGCTTCACAAATCCCGTAAAGGCTAGCGGTGGCAGAACTTAAGCAGCGATTAGGCAAATCTCCACTGCCCCATTTCCGGTAATCGTAGTTCCTGGTCTTCCAGACCACGCCATATTGCTTGGCAAGCAGCTGATACAGTTTTTTTACCCGAATTCCTTCTATACCACGGAGTTGTTCAATACTTCGCCGTTGTGGGGAAGGTTCTCCAAATCTAAACTCGTACATCTTGCGCACAACTTTCAGGCGAGCTGAGTCATCCAGGGCTAATTTTGCCTGATAAAGCAGGCGGTCTGCCCTGGCTCCGCCCGGCTGGCCGGCTGCATATAATCGGACACCAGCCTCGCCGACCCAGACCAGCAGACAGCCCACTCTGGCAGCAAGCACCACTGCAGCATGAGAGACCCTGGTACCCGGCTCAAGCATGAGACACGCCACACTACCAACCGGGATATGGGTACGTACTCCATTTTTATCAATCACCACAAATGCACCATCCAGAACATCCAGATGCCCTCTTTCCAGAAAAAGTACTGAAACCCGGTCTTTTACAGGAATTGGTTTTAACGGTGGCAGAATTGGTTCAGTCATTATTAGCTCTTTTGGGCTTGGTTCCCTTTGATTCTTTTTTGGCTTTCCGGCTCGCTGATATAATTTCCTGAGCTTACCACTTTATTACCGGTTTCATGTTCCAATTTTTCACGGGCACCGCCGGCGATGTGTCCGCCTTTGCGGGCAGTATTTTTGTTTTCGTCCAAACCCTGGGCATCTTGTTTCCTGGCGATTTCAGTGGTGGCAGCTTCGCCTAACATATTGAAAATCAATTCCAGGTCGGTCATGTGATCCCGGAGGTTTTCCCGCTCCAGACCTTTGAGCTCTTTGTATTCACTTGGTGTTAAACCAAAGGCAGCTTTTGAGATTTCAGCAGTGAGAATGGCATATTCCGGTTGTTCTTCGATTCCTCGGTTACTCCATTCGTCAGTCAATTCAGCTCGGACAGCAATCCCTCGCATGCGTTTCTCGATCCAGGCATCGGAATATCCTTTGGCTCTATAGATGGCTTTAGTGCGTTTGCTGGCTAATTCTGGATCTTCAATTTCCTGCACCCGTTCATAGCCAACTTTTGCCAGCCAACGTTTGAAAGGTTCTGCTTTGGGTGAGGGTATGGATTGGATGATACGAAAAAGACTTTCAGCATCAGCGCAATCGGTGTCTCTTTGTTTACCATCAGAAGCACGTAATTTCAACCGTACGATTTTCTCGTACGGTTGGTTAGTACCTGATTCCTGCGAAAGTTTCCTTTTTAGATCAGACCAGTACCTCTTTGGATTGTTACTGTCAGAAAGAGCACCGACGACATCAATTATTGAAAAGCACCAGGCATTTTTGTATAAAACTCTCCGAATTTGTTGACCCTTAAAAACGATTAATTTGTTTTCCAAATCAGACCTCTCCCGCATGTCTGATTCGAACTCTGCGAGGTGTAAATATTCTCCGAGATGGTGCAAAGGATACTGGGGAATCCGGTAATGAATCCTTCCCTTCAGAGAAATATTTTACATCTTCCTGACGTGTAAACGCTTCGATAGGTTCTTCACCTAGGAGAAGTGCTAACGCTTCATTTTTATTATGATGCATACCAACAAGGATTGGTGCAGATGGAATACAGGTTTTCCGCCCTAACCATATACCCCATTTCGGATCAGCTAGTGCTCTACTAATATTTCCCAGAATGGTTGTATTTGCCTCAAGTAGAACGCCAAAAGCCGCATCAGTCAGATATTGACGGTGAGTAATATGCGTTCCCTTAATTCCACCACTTGCTTTTCTGGTGTTCTGAATAGTATGATAATCCTGTAACCTCCCTACACATAACTCATGCTCCAATACTTTTTTCGGAATAGCAATCGTAGTCATTCGTATTTCTGAAAATGATTTTAAAAACTTGAGCTCAACTTTTGACCCACGTGACAAGCCAAGCGCAGCACAACACATCCCGGCAATAGCACTTTTTGTTGGCATTAGCCCAGTATTACGACGATTGTACTGGCTATCAAAGCCCCAGGATTGTAAAGGACCTTCAAGCCGAAGAACAAGAAATTGTTTTTTAGATGACATGGTCTGTTATCTCATCGATGAAAGATGATATTCCGATATCAGGAATCGCTTTTTCAAAAACAGCCTGGATTCCCCAAGTATCGCCAAATTTAGCATATTCAGCTTTGAGCAATTCAATAGATTCAGTAACATATCCTTGTGAAGAGCGAACCGGTTTCTCAAAAGCATTAATTAATTGAATAGGATGTCCTTTCTCTCTCACAACGCCCAGGACATAAGCAGGTAATGTGTTACTGTTCATGGTATTCTTTCGAGCACTGGGGATGGCTTTTATAGTGGCTTCGATAAATGTACGTATAACCTTCTTCCGTTCTTCTTGTGTCATGCTTACCAAATGGTCAGAATCAGCAATCATATCGAGATTGAGGGCAGCAAAGCGATAATAGGTTGCTGAATTGAATTCCAGAGTACTTGTTATTCCTGCCCCAGATTCTGCTTTAGTTTGTAAGTCATCAACAGCAGCAAAAAAATCTATTTCATTGTCGACTTTATGAGTAGAAAGTGCGTGGGAAAACATGGAAGCAGCTTCCACAGTTAATGAATGATCATTAGCGACCATCCGTCCGAACAGTGCGATATCAGCAGCATCTTTCAACTGAACCGACTTGATCATTTTCGCAATCCTGGCCTTCGAAAATGTTTTTATTGCTTTAAAAACCTTTAATATCTTATCTTTAGCCTTCTTTTTGTCATCTGCATTCTCCGCATCATGAAGATTCGATAATGCACTTTTTAAAGAATCAATTGAATTAATGACATCCTCAGCCAAGGAAATTTGATTTGCCATGGCTTCATATTCCGCATTAGAAAAGAACATCAATGTCTTTATTTTGCTAATTCCAGCAGCATCTTTTTTTGAGTCAAGAGTTTCGATAATGGTACCCACATGCTCAGAAATGGCGATTGCACAGGCTTCATCTATCCCTTTCTGGGCTAACCGATTTTTTAGCGTGAAGATAAAACGTCGGGTTCTTTCCCCTCTAAACTCTTCTGGAGCTAATTCCTTAGCCAGCTCTCGAATTGCCCTTTTCCACGATTGGCTGGAGACACGAGCACGCTGAACTCCTCCAAAGATAGCAGTTTTTGGGGAGTTGAGATCATCACGGTTGAGGCAAGCGACAGGTACGGATTGGATAATATGTAGTTCTAAATGTTTCATGACTATTCTCCTTAAATATTTGTTTTCTTATAGGCTAACAGGTGCAAGCAACAACAAGCCGAACCCAAAACCTTTGGCACTACCGATACCAGTATGATAAGTTTCTGCAAAATTATCTGAATCAGTCACCTCCAAGGTTCCGCGAAATTGTACTCCACCATGAAAAGCAATCTGGTCTTTTTCCTGAGTAAGTTTCTTTTTTCTGAAATAGCTCTCTACCATGGGTCTTATTTCAAGAGGTCTATCTTTAACGAGTTGAAAGCCACCCGGTAGATCTCGACCTGTACTCTGATCTAGACTTCTTATCTGTCCCTTGCGTATTAACCAAGCCTGTAGTTCATCTGGCTGGACTAAAGGAACTCTCTTTCCTGATTTTCGTTTCCCGTTGGGTCGATACAATGTCTCCCCGTTCAACCCCCTTTGTACAATAGTTTTCACTGGATTTACCTTCAGGTCAAAAGCATAGTACCGGTGTGATAAAAAGGTAGTTGAGATATTATTAATGGCAAAATCATCTGGAGGACACCATGATGGTCGAAGCGGTTCTATCTTTGACATTACCCATAGTCGAAAGGATCCATCAAGAATATCTATTCTGCTTAGGAATCCAATCTCGACGCGACTTCTATCTGGTATTCCGGGAAAACATTCCCATAGCTTTTTATGCCACGAGTAACTGTCTGTGACTCGCTCTTCTCTGACAATTTCTGATTCAATATCCATGCGAACTAACCAGCTCATTTTCCATCCTCCTCAGAAGATTCTGAACTTTGCGCCCAAAAAGCTGAAGCCCATTCAGACTTTTTCTGGTCACCCCAATATTTAATATCAATCGCAAGTTTTCCATAATTGACTGCTATACTATTTGATTTTGCCATGAGTACCATTCGATAGACACGCCCCATCAGCTCACTTCTCTCAGCTGATAGCAAATGTTGAAAGCGCCGTTCTGTTGGTGTTAACTTGCTGTCATTACTCCGTTTTTCTTTCCGTTTCTCCTCTATACGCTTACAAGTTGCACCAAAATTACCCTGGGACGATTCTTCAGGATGCATTGCATAGAGGCCAGCAATATAGGCAGATATATCGTCATCTATCCTTACTCCCAAGCGATTTAGTGCTGGCCAGGCCCGATGTTTTTTACTCTCCACAAGTATGCAACGGAGGTTTGCCATTATCCCTCGGTTATCCTTGGATTTGCGTAGGCGTTCAAGAAGCCAGCTCATATTTTCATCTCCTCTATAATTTCATTTGATTTTAATTTCCCCCACTTCCCGGTCAGCTTCTGCCATCCCATTGTAAAAGCCTTCATTTGTCTTGGTGTTTTCTGACTGCAAGAAATCCGATAGGCTTCACAGGCGGATGTGAAGAGCATTTTTCGCCATTTTTCACGGGTTGGGATGGCATCGTCAGTTCCGATCGCTTCAATATGGGTCATGAGAAGTGAGAGATTCTTCTCGACAGTGGTCCAATATTGCATTGTGGCCTTAGAATGCAATTGTGTCCTTAACTTGCCTTTTGATGAGCCAGCGGATTTGAGTTTTCCTTCCCAGCCAGGATCAATTTCCTGTCGATAAGTTTCAACTGCCCCCCCCAGACGTTTTCCCATTGATTCAGATGTGTTAACCTCAAATTCATAGGATGCTGCCCCCTCAGGTAAATGAAGTCGTGACGGGATATTAAAAACCGCTTCGGCTGTATCAACAATGGTGGCTTTATCACGTGCTAATGCTGCCACAATCAGGTCACAGTTTTCACCATCGTGGATATTGCGAAGCGATAAAGGTCCACCTACACCTTCTGAGTTGCGCTTAATAACAATTGCTCCGAGTTCGCGCCAGAATGCTTTATCAGGTCTGTATGAGAGAATAAATCGTTCATTCTGATTGGTAACGACTGTTGCTGTCGGTTCAGCTGGAAAGCCATTAATAAACGAAGGGTATAATAAACCATCTCCAAGAAGCATTCGCTTGCCAGATGAATCTAAGCGAATGAATCGTGTCATTGGAACCAATCGTCCTACAAAAGTTTTGGTAGCATTTTCAATTTCAATTGTATCGTTAAGGTTGGTAGATGAATTTTCCCAAACAGGTCTTCCAATAGCTCCCTTTCCATAATGAAGAACAATATCATCGTGAGTGGTGATGTTGAGATAAATTGATTTCAAAAGATTATTGGCACGTAAAAATGCATGAATCATAGAAGAAGGGACACATGGTGCATCAGCTGATTTTACCGGTCCATTTACACTATTAGGATTAGCCAATTCACCACAACGAATACCATTTCTGAAAATTTGACCAATCAGGCCACCAACTGAATAATTTTGAAACGTAAGCATTGAAAGAATGGACTCTGGGAGATCAACATTACGTTCATTATTCATAGCGCTATGATCAAAAAGAGTGGAGTTACTTCCAGTAGCGAATGAAAAATTCAATTTCGTAATTGGTGTCCAATCTTCAGTCTGTGTTGATGTGACTTTTCCATTTGCGCTTTTTGTAAGTTCGGCCACTTGCAACCATGGCTTAGTTTTATGGAACAGTTCAAATGAATCTTTCCAGACTCCCAGGTATTTCTCCACAGCCTTCGACAATCGTTTTGGGACTTCTAGCCATTCGTCGTAATCTTTTGGTCCCTGCAATGCTGCATGTGCGGCACAAAGAAATAGCCGCATTAAGGCTATCCTTTCATGGGGACGTACAGCCAGGTCCGCAAATTGTTCTCCTCTAGTAAATACCTCTTTTAGACTTACCAATTCACTTTTCCCAAATGTGGTCACTACTGGTATCCATGGGTCAAATGCTACATTCATAATTCCTCATTTCCGGTTGTCTTCTCAATCACAAGACCTATCTCTTCTGAATATAACAGCGTGTATTCGTCCTTAAGACCTTGAATTTCAATAATGCCACTATCTCCGACAATAGCATCGCTCTGTTTTCCATAGAGGTAATCATCAAAAGCAATAAATGGGTGAACGGTTGAAAAACAATATTCTGGAACCTTCACCAAATTCTTATGGACTGCTTTAGCAATAGAAAGCTGAAATTGGTCATCACCCAGATAGTGTGTACTACCATCGATAAAGACAATCACATTGTGGTCAATACTTTTGCAAAGAATTAATTGAATTGTCGGCACTTCATTAATGCGTGTCTGAACACCTTCTTGGTCCTCAAGGGCAAGTTGCCATAGATTAGAATTGCGGGAAGCCATCATTTTCTTCGCTGAATCCGTTCCAAACCACTCATCAGAAAGTTCTTGCCATGGTTCAGGCTCATCTCGCCCGATATAGGTCATTTCAAGCAGTGACCGTATCTGCGATGGTATTGAAATCTCTCCTTCTTGATTCTCCCAGACTTCAAGTGAACGCAATAGGATATAGGGGGCATACACATAAGCCTTCTTTCCCAGAGATCTAACAATTGTCTTTGAATCCATCACTCTTAAGGCTTCCAAGCTGAAATTCTCTTTGATGACACAAAGACGTGCCATGTTAATCGGGCGGTTTTCCCGTTTATGGCGCCAGAGTCTTCCCAGTCTCTGAAGGATCATATCGGTAGGTGCTAGCTCAGTTATCATCAAATCTGCATCCAGATCGACACTTTGCTCGACAACCTGAGTAGAAACGAGAATTGATCCGCATCGTTTGTCCCCGTCTTTTCCGAACCGTAGCATCCATTCAGATTCCAGTTCTTCACGTCGCTTAAACGGAAATCGAGAGTGAAGAAGTCCTATGGGGAAATCCTCTTTAGATTGTTCCATGAATGTCTTGTACTGCTTTTGAGCTGTATCAATAGTGTTGCAGATCCAGAGAACTGCCCCACCCTTCTTCGCCAAGGCAACTGCTTCCCGGGTAGCTTCCTTCATACCTATAAAATCGATAGTTATCCTTTGTGATTCAGGTGCTTCTGGAGTAACAGGTTTAAACAAATTTTCATCTTTTCGACCACTAATCATCGGGTATGGCTGCTTATTGTCTGATAAATTTTCAGGAAGTGAAAGTATCTGCCTACGACGCTTCTCTGTGAGAGTAGCTGTTAATATTATTACCGTACACCCCAATCCTTCAAGAGTAGCAATGAGTTTATCAATAAGTGTTCCAGTGTACAGATCATAGGAATGAATTTCATCTAAAATTACTACTTTTCCAGCAAGAGCAAAGTGGCGAACGAAAAAGTGCTTCGCAGCCACCACGCCGAGCAGTGCCTGATCTATAGTTCCGACACCGAAAGGAGCGAGTAACGCCCTTTTGGTCGAGTTGAACCAGTCACGCCCCATGCGAGCATCCTCAGATACCTTTGAATTTGGATCGGTCGCTGAAAGGGAAATGTAACAAGCAGTATCCATGAGCCATGAGTTTCCGTGGATTAAGCGACTTTCTCCTGCTTTTAGGGTCATGCGTTCCAGAAAATCATTCAGGCGTAGATGGATGCGATTGCTCGTTGCCCGTGTGGGTAAGGCAAAGTATATACCAGTTGCTTTTTCTGAAACAAGCAACTGGTAGGCAGCCCACAGTGCTGCTTCGGTCTTACCCGTGCCCATTGGTGCTTCGATTACATAGACACCGGGATTGGTGATAGTATAGACAGCTTTCTTCTGCATATCATTGGGTACCCAAGTGATGTCAGGATATTTTTTATCATGGAACAAATCGTGAAATGATAGATCTCGGATCAATTCATTCTTTTGAAAACCAATAGTATCGATTGCATTTCTGGCAATATTGGAAACATTTCTATTATTATTTCGTTTTTCAGATGGGAAAAATATCTCATTTGAGCCTATCCAGTCGGCAACGGAAATAAGACCTGCCAACCACCAGAGTGAAGGCGAATCAACATCCAGTGCTAGATCTGAATTGCATCTACCAAACTGGCTCCAGACCATTTCTGCATTTTGATCACGTTCAGCATTCCAGTCGATTCCACTGACAGTCTCAGAAATTGCCTTTGGTGGTTGGTCTCCACGATCACTAGGAGGGGTTAATCGTCCGTGATGACCAGCAATTGCTGCCGCTACGAACTTGGATGTAAGGCGGTTAAACCCTTTCTTTATCAGGAATTGTTGAATTACAGCGTGAGAGATTTTGCAATGATCTGATTCCATAGCAGTATCCCAACAGCTATTACGTTCTACTTTATCAATTTTATTGTCTTGGAGCCACACTGCACATTTTCGCTGAAAACCCGGAGATATTTTTCCGATATCATGCAATCCAGCTAGTAAACCTATTGTCTCGGGGGTCAACCTGAATCGTTTCAACATTACATTTGAATAGATTGCCAGATATTTTGCCACGAAACCCACATCAAGCATGTGGTCATATACTGAGACACCAGGTTTATTTTCAGAAGTTGTTTTTGCCCAAAAGTGGATATTCTTGTACGACATAATTCCTAATTTCTACTTACTTAGATAAAAATCACTATCTCAATATCATGTTAAGAGATAAAGCTGAACCATTAAAAGCATTCCTAAATAACAGTGTGTACACACTGTTGTTTTCAAGAATTGCTTCTCCAACCGCTGCCACATCCAGGCAATGATAGGGCAGCAAATGATAGCTGCCATCTTTGCCAGCTTTGCCCCAATACTGAAAATATGTTGGACTATTCATTGTAATTCTGGGACATGGCTATCCAGATCCTGGCTGTAACTTCGGCATCATACAACGCTCGGTGCAGCTTTTCGGACTGAGGTACTTCCCCCAGAACCCACCTGGCAACATCAGGAAGTCGATGTCTTCCTAAATGGGGGTACCGGTGGCGAGCCATTTTTAAGGTGCAGATCATTTCATTACTGAAATGCCACCCCCGAAGTGAGTATTCATGGCTGATAAATCTTTTATCAAAAGCCGCGTTATGGGCAATTAGAACTGCTCCCTCAACAAAATTGCTAAATTTCTCCCACGCTTCCAGGGGTGATGGCTGCCCCTTTAACGCTTCCAATGTGATTCCATGTGTTGCTGTGGCACCAGCCTGAATTCGACAGGGAACATCTATCAGCGAGCTTGCTTTTTCAGTGATCTTGTGCTCCTGAATCCTGATGGCCGCCCACTCTATTACACGGTCACCATGGGCAGGACTTAATCCAGATGTTTCAGTATCAATTACAACCAATGTTCCAGGCTGATTTGGCACTATTTAATGCTCCCCAAATACTCCAAAAAGTTTAGAACAGTCCGATCCAATTTCTCCTCAGCCTGTTTGAGATTGATGAAAGCAACTTAGTACTTCGAAAATATATTACAACGTTATTGAACGGGTTGGTTAATCTTTATTGCGCCAACTGTTATGATGTCACTAATAATTATTTGGGAGTAAACCCTGATATTCTTCGACTCCACCTACCTGTACCGTAGACCGTATCCGAGCAGCCAGGTTCAAAGACTTGACGGGATGCGTTAATTAAAAAAATATTTACAGCTACACAGGCATTTCAGAATCGTAATTTGAATGACACAGGGATCGGAATTTCGCAGTCTTTGTTCAGTTGCTTGTATTGGCTTCCGATTTCCCCTTACGACCGCTGGCGGCTATGTCACCAAAGGACTTGGCAGCCAGCCAGTCATACATGAAATCCGGCAGTGCTTTCAGCAGATGCACAAAAACAGCCATTTGCCAGGGAAAACTAAACCGCTTCCGGCCCCGCTCAATGGCTCTAATGATCTTTGCACTGGCTGGTTCCACATCCATGAGGAAGGGCATGGGAACTTTGTTCTGATCAGTCATTGGTGTGCGAATAAAACCAGGACGGATATCAGTCACTTTAACGCCAAATGATTGCAGTGAAAAACGCAGCGATTCCAGATATGTGATCAACCCGGCTTTGGTTGCACTATAAGCGGCACCACCTGGAAGCCCCCTGAATCCGGCGACACTGGTAATACCTACAAGATGCCCATGACCGGCTTCAACCATAAACTTGGCAAAGAACTCCAGTGTCTGGGTGGCAGCTTTTAAATTCAGATCAACGATCTGGTTCAACACGATAATATTGTTCTCACCAGGGTATTTCATCTTTCCACCCCACCCGGCATTGGCAATGACCAGATCAAAACCACCGGATGACGCCTGGGCGAATTGGAGGGCCCCCAGCAGTACCGGCTCAAGAGTGGCATCACAGACCAGGATATGTGACTGCCCACCGGCACTACGAATCTCTTCAGCTAATTCATGCAACTTTTGCTCTGAACGAGCCAGCAACCAGAGCGAGGCTCCCCCCCGCCCATAATCCAGAGCCATTTGACGACCAATACCGGAGCTGGCTCCAGTGATGAGAATCTTTTTATATTTACTTTCCAAGCTCTGCTCAACTCTTGTTCAAGGTGACAGCCGGCATATCTGAAGCAGCACTGTTCTCCATAACCTGCTCAGGGGTTTTTCCACCTGGTATGGAAACATGACAAGCCGGATGTGAAATACCGAACCGCAAGGCCACCTGCGCCGGACTCCACTCCGGGTAGCGCTCATAAAGATCGGTCATGGATTCCATTTTACCCAAATAGCTCTCAAGTTTATCCTTGTCCAGGTTAAACCGACGGTGATCATCCCCTTCAAAAATACTTTTACGGTTGAACTTCCCGCTGAGCAGCCCAAACAACATGGGAATACGGACGATCACACCGATCCCGTGTTCAAGCGCTTTGGGAAACAATGTTTTCTCTGCTTTGCGTTCCAGTAGATTATAACGGACTTGAATGCAATCCAGGAGATCGGCGTGTTGATCCAGGAGTTGGGCCTGTTCTGATTCTTTGAAAGACTGGATGGAAAGTCCGGCATGTTGAATCTTGCCCTGTTCCTTGAGAATGGACAATGCCTCCCAGGGCTCATCACCTTCCAACTGGTCCAGATCCGGACTATGGAGTTGGAGAATATCCAGGGTCTCAAGACCGAGTCGTTTCAGGCTTTTCTCAGCCGCCTCGATCAAATATTCTTTTTTATAATTTTGCTGGATCGCTCCATAACCAGCATCAGTTTCCTCACCGGCATAGTAAAAATCATTCCCCGCTTTGGTGGCAATGATCACATCGCCTTTACCGCGTTCTTTGATCACTTGCGCAATCAGATCCTCGGAATGTCCAAATCCATACACATCTGCAGTGTCAATGAAGGTAACCCCGGCATCCAGTGCGGTATGCAGCGCCTTGAGCGATACCTGATCATCCGTTGGCCCCCAGTTCATCCCCCCGATAGCCCAGGCACCAAAGCCAATGGTTGAAATTCTGGGGCCGCGTTGACCTAATTTTGTATATTGCATTTGTTCCTCTCTTTGCTGGCCTTGAAAATGCATTCCAGGAACTGGGAATACCAGTTTTGATTGTGTTCATATCCAGGGGCACAGGAAATCAATGCTTGCTTTTTTTTCGGATTAAAGAATATTCGTGGCACGTATTGTGCATTCGTGTTACCTTGAGGAGGAATCATGAAAAAATTGCAACGATTTGGTGTTTCAGTCGAAACCGACCTGCTTGATCAGTTCGATCTGTTTATTCGGGATCGGAACTATAGGAATCGTTCCGAAGCGCTGCGCGATCTCATGCGGGAAGCACTGGTTCGCGAACAATGGCAGGAAGATGAGACCATCGCCGGCGCCATTGCCTTTGTTTATGATCATCACCATGGTCAACTGGTAAACAAACTCATGGAACTCCAGCACGACCACTTTACCATCATAATTTCATCCCAGCATGTTCATTTGGATCACGATAATTGCATGGAGATTATTCTGGCCAAAGGACCGGCTAATCAGGTGGGGAAACTCTACGATTCCATTCGAGCCATGAAGGGTGTGAAGCATATCGATCTACTGCGATCAACAACCGGTGAACAATTTTAGGGGAACTACAATGAGACACACACAGGCCAGGCTTTTCTGCACTTTACTGTTAATCACAACCGGACTGTACGGGCACCACGCCATGGAGTTTATTGAGTTGGAAAGCTATAACATTGCTCCACAAGGCGCTTTCGTGTTTCATCTCCACCACGATTACATGGTGGATGACCGGGAACAGCCTAATCTCGACCATTGGGAGCTTACTCAGGGGCTGTCCTATGGTGTCACGAACGGGTTGATGATAGATGTTCATGCTCATTTTGCAAAATTTGGCGTGGGTCATTTGATTGAACCCCAAACAGCGTTGTACCAACCCACGGGGCCCTCTCCTTTCATGGAAGCGATCGCCTTCGCCATGCAATACCAGATCACCCATAATTCACCCCTTGAGATCGCGGTCACACTCACGTTCGAACAGCCTTTTGACCGTAGCGTGGAGCTGCTTGATGGCCAGCAGGGGCTGGCTGCTGCTCTGATCATTAACAAACCAATCAGTGGTCACCGGAACCTCTTGCTAAACCTCCATACGGAACTGGATGGAGATGAACTTGGTTATGGCTGGGGCCTGGGTTTTCGAATACCCCTGACACCTGATGCGCATGGTATTGCCACCGGGATAGAGCTTTTGGGTGATTTCGCAGGTGAATACTCCATCCTGCCTGGAATCTACTTTCCTCTGGGAATGCAGGATATCGTATTTAAAACCGGGTTGGAATTCGCTCCAAACCAAGGAGCCACCCGCTCCAATATCACACTTATGTATCGGTTCTGATCATGACGAATCCGGTTAAAATCACAATTCTGCTTTTCCTGACGGTAATTGGGCTAAATGCTCATGAACATTGGCTATATACAGACGCCCCGGTTTACTCGCCAGGTGACTCCATCCAGGTACACCTCAGAAGTGGTCACCTTGGTGGAGCCAGCGAGTTTCTGATCAATAGCCAGTTGATCCAGGTTGCTAGCTTGGTAGATCCCGATGGCCATGAAACGCCTCTTAACATGCAGCCAGTGAACAATGAACATACCTGCTCTTTTCTGCCCCAAAGATTCGGGGAATACACCATTCTGGTCAAGTTGAGAAAACGCAACAAGGGTCCCTACAGCTACCTGCTTAAAACCCTGGTCCAGGTGGGTTCGATAGCAAACACCACCGCCTACACCCCCAACCAGGAATTAGAGATTCTACCAGGAGGGCCACCCAACACCCTGCGAGTAATGACCGCAGGTGAACCTGTAAAAGTACCCATAAGTCTCACTTCAGAAGGTGGAGTTGGGCGTTCTTTATCCATGGATCGGCATGGTGTCAGCAGTATTTCCCCCAATCATCAAGGTTTCAGTATTGCGATCTGTCATTTCAGGCGCCAAACTGCTTCCTATTCATTTTATCTGGGTGACTAAGATGAGGCCCATGATCCTCCTGAGCGTATTGATGCTCACCGCTCAACTTTTTGGCCATGGCGTTTCATATCAAACTCTACGTACAGGTTATGGTGTCGCCGTTTACTACGAGGATGGGAATCCACTGGAGTTTGCCGATGTGAGCATTTTTCGACCGGGAGAAACCGAATTTGAATTTCAGCAGGGTATGACTGACGAAAATGGTGCCTTCATGTTCAAGCCAGATACATCTGGTGTCTGGGTAGTCAGGATATCCGATGGACTGGGTCATGGTAAAGTGATCGAGGTATCCGTGACTGATTCCAAATCGATTCCGTTTGAAAAGGCACCGGTCTCCCGTATTCAGAAGATCATTTCGGGGGTGGGCTACATCTTATTTATTTTCAGTATCTGGTACTTCATCGCGGGACGTCGAAAAGCTAGCCATGCACATTCCTGATGGGTTTCTAAATCCGCAAGTCACTTTGGTAAGTGGTGGGATATCTGCCACAGTTCTGGTGCTTACCCTTAGAAAAGTCAATCAAACCCTCAAACCTGAACAGATCCCCCTGATGGGCCTCCTGGCCAGCTTCGTATTTATGATCCAACTATTCAGCTTTCCCGTGGGGGTGGGAACATCAGTTCATTTGTCCGGCGCTTTGCTCATCAGCATTCTAGTTGGTCCACGTATCGGTTTTATAATTATGACCGTCTCACTGGTGGCACTGGCTCTACTCTTTCAGCATGGGGGCATTTTCAGCTTGGGTGCCAACACGCTTAATATCGCCATGGTGGGGTGTTTCGGGGCATTCGGAATCTATAAACTCCTACCGGGAAAACGACTGGCCCTGGTGCTTGCCGGAGGCCTGGCAGGTGTGATCTCTGCGATCCTCTGCGCAGTTGAGCTCTCACTATCTGGCATGTTAGATCTATCAACTGCCCTGATGACCATGATGCTAATCTACAGTGTCACCGGTGCGATTGAGGGTTTTATCACCATGTTGATCCTGGATTTTCTGCTCAAGGTCAAACCGGAGCTACTGAGCCACTATTCATGAAACAGGCCTTTATTGACCGTTACGCCCGGTTGACCAGCCCGATCCACCGGCTATCCACTGGTTTTAAAATAAAATTCACGCTGCTGTTACTGGCTTTGCTGCTGCTGGGTTTCCCCCTATTGGGCTTCACAATTGCACTTCCGGGATATGGGATATACACTTTCCTGATCCTGACCATTGCCCTGCTTTCCCGGGTCCCCTTTTCGTTTCTCCTGACCCGCTCAGCCCTGGTCCTCCCCTTTTCGGCTTTGATCGTAGTGGTTAACTATTTTTCAGGTAACCTTGCATTGGCTCAGATGAGTGAGACCTTGATCAAATCACTTCTGAGTATCTTCACCCTACTCCTGCTCACCTCCACAACACCGTTTCATGAGATCCTAAAACAAATATCCCGTTGGAAAGCTCCCGGGCTTTTAGTTATCATTCTGGCATTTATGTACCGCTACTTCTTTCTGTTGGTGGCTGAGATAGAAGCCCTGGAACGAGCCACTAAAATGCGGCATGCCTCAGTTTCAGGCTGGAAACGGATCAGGGTCTATGCAAATATTGTCGGCCTGCTGCTGATCAGGAGTTTTGAACGGGCTGAAAAAGTATATGACGCCATGCGCATGCGAGGATTTACGGGAGATCTCAGATGAGCCGAATTCAGACCCGCAATCTATCATATAGCTACAGTGCTGGAATTCAAGCCCTGCAGGAGGTCGAGCTGGATCTGAGCAGTGGCTCAAGAACAGCACTGGTTGGTCCGAACGGTGCCGGTAAGACCTCTTTACTCCTGGCTCTGGCCGGGCTTATCAGGGTTAGCGGGGAAATTCAGATCAACGGCACTCTGTTATCACCGGATAGCGTGGATGATTTGCGCAAAACCATGAGTCTGGTCTTCCAGAATCCTGATGACATGTTGTTTATGCCTACCGTCATTGAAGATGTCTGCTTTGGGTTGGAGACCCTGGGGCTCAATGAGCAGCAAATACTTGAACGTGGTCAGGAGGCTTTGGCCCAGGTGGAGCTGGAAGGGTATGAAAACCGTTCTGCACATCACCTGAGCTATGGGGAACGTCGAAAAGTTTGTCTGGCTACCTGTTTAGCCAGGCGTTCGTCTCTGGTGCTCTTTGATGAGCCCAGCCGTGAATTGGATCCGCATGGTCGCCGGAACTTTATTGATCTTTTTCAGCAAATGACCGGAACGCTGGTGCTGGCAACCCATGACCTGGAGTTGGTACTGGAAACTTGTGCTCAAATGGTTCTCATCGATGGAGGACAGGTGGTTATTGTGGGCAAGCCCAAAGCTATTCTGGTAGACCAGAAATTAATGGAGCACCATAGACTGGAAGTCCCTCACTCCCTGAGCCGTCATCCGCATGTGCATTGTTAGTTGAAAGTCTGAAAGACTGAAAGTCGAAAGTCTGAAAGACTGAAAGTCGAAAGTCTGAAAGTCGAAAGTCGAAAGTCTGAAAGTCGAAAGTCTGCTGGGGCGAAGCTGTTAGGCAAAGGCCGGTCGCAAGCTTGGCGGGGCGAAGCTGAAAGTCGAGACCGATCAGAAGTCAGCATAAAACCTAACTTTTTCCTTTTTCCTTAATCCCTGTTAATTACTCCGTCACACTCCGCATCAGATCTTCAATAGCACCGGGAGTGGATATAATCTTGCCGAATGTGGTCATGGTCAGATCGGGAAAGGCCAGGGCAATTCGATAACGACCATGGAGCATCAGGGCCTGATTCCCCATGATCAGGATCTCGTAGGGTAGAAACGCCGTATGTCTGGGGCTTGAGATATCAATAATAGGTAAGAAATGTTCCTCTCCTGTAGATCCACTTAAGGCAATACCATATAATTTCAGCTCCTTACCAGGAATCTCAACTTCATAAACCAGTTTGGTATCCCCGCCCTTGGAGAGCTTGGAGTCCAGGATACTCTTGGCAACCGAAAAACTGGAGAATTCATTCAGTTCGACTACATCTTCAAAATATTCCATCCCAAACATGTAGTGGTAGTGTCGGATATCTTTTTCGCTTAAACCCTTCTCAACACCAAAAGCCTCATCTTTTACGGTTCCCAGATCAGCCATTGAGGCTGCTAATTCTTCTGTAACTGCCAAAAAGTGGTGGGCCACGTCTGGATAATTTTTCTGGAAATAGGCATTCCCCAAATAAACCGGATTAGTATATGAAATATTAACCAGAGAGCCTTCAATTGTCAGGGCTACTCGCAGAGCGGCCGCAAATCCAGTGAGCTCACCCACATTCTGGATGGCCTGAATCAGCTCAGGTGAGTTGACCACAAAGACCCATCTGGTCTCATCCTGAGCCGGCTGATATTCACCAAGAAGGGTGAATCCGGCATCCTGGAGCGCAGTGCGGGTCTTATCTTTAACCATTTCCAGGTCCTCTGCGCTCTGAGCTCCCAGGATATATGGTTTCAGGGTCTGTCCCCACCCCGCCGAAATAACTAATAGCAGTACCAAACTTATGCTTAACATACGTTTCATCTGAAACCCCTTTGATTTTTTCAATATTGATTGCTTATGAATTAAACCGTGTGTCAGCCGACCAATTTCCGATGATCTCCTGGGCTTGCGGAATAATGCGAACTTTAAACTCATTCTGAACCGGATCGAATGCTTCACCATCGATATGAGCTGGAATGGGAAGATCGCTTTCAATGGTCAACTCTTTGGTCTGGTGCATCTCCATTTCAGGGACTTCCCCAATAGTACCATCATACAACTTGGCAAAGACCTGCAGGATCCGCCAACGACTGATATTTTGCGTGTAGCACACATCGAAAAGTCCATCATCAAGCTTGGCATTGGGGGTCAGCTTTAGTCCACCGCCCACATTCCAGCCATTGCCAATGCTTATGAGAAAGACCTTCTCGTTCAACTCCAAATCGTTGAATTTTACCTTGAGAGGCATGCGTCGGTAGGTCAGATAGGTTCCGCCGATAGCGATCAAATATTTGGGGGTCCCATGGAGGAAGGGCAACATTATGCCAATATCATTGGCTCTGCCTTCGAAACCCAAACCCATGACATTGATAAACCGGCGACCATTGACCTCTCCTACATCAAGTTTTTTAACATCATGAGCAAGCAATGTATCCACGGCCGCTTCCAGATCACCGATCTTGTAGGAACAACTCCGGGCAAAATCATTACCCGTGCCGATGGGCAGGATACCCAGCGGTTTGTTAAGGTCAGGCATCCCGTTAACGATCTCATTGATGGTTCCATCCCCTCCCACAGACACGATCACATCAAACCCGGCCTCCATTTCTTTTACCAGCTCAGTGGCATGGTCCCGTTTTTCAGTGAAATGGAATTCATAGTCAGCTTTGCGGGCTCGGAGCAGATCCTCAATTTCCGGTAAAGCCTTCATGGTGGAACGATGGCCGGCTTCCGGATTTACAATAAGCAGATAACGATGGTTTGATTTTGCTTTATTCATAATAATAATTCCTCGCGTGATAAAATAGGTAAATAATGCCAATAAATGATTGACTTCTGAAATCAAAATCCGCTACTCCAGGCTGCCAGATTGTGGCAGAGAAGAAACGAAGCGTTGCCTGGTTAAATATTAACTATAAGTAGTCTGGTCTTCGTTCAGGAAAAATATAGTCTTGATCCTATAGGGTCAAGGCAAACGACTTGAGTAAGATTCCCGGACAAATAGTGACATTAAGTTCGCGACCATCATAGGTTCCGACTTCTGGATTCAATAAGGCAGTATCGGTTACTGCTTCCAGATTTTCTCCCAGAAAGTTATAGATGGAATCATCAAAGCGCATATTCTCGATGGGGGCCATGATCTTTCCATCTTCAACCCAGAAGCAGGCATAGCGGGTCATCCCGGTGATGCGTCCACCGATCATATCACTCCAGTTCAAGTAATGGAGGTTTGAAAGATAAACACCCGTTCCCAGAGTCTTCAGAACATCAGATTCATTAAGTGTTCCGATACCCATGACCGGAGCACGCAACCCTTCTCCACCAGAGGCAAAATTTGTCTTGATCCCGTATTCTTTAGCTGTCCTGGAACTCACCAGGGTCTGTACCAACTCACCCTTATCGATAAGTGTAGTGACTTCAGGAGCAACTTCACCATTGCCATTAAACCGAGGGGCAAGCCCGGATCTGAAATCTTCAGCAAGGGTGAAATGCGGTGATAATTTAGCACCCTCATTACGCATTTTACCCAGACTGCTTTCACTCTGACGAATAGCCGCTTCCGAAACACCGCCCCAGGAGAACATGGAAAGCACATCTGCCACGCCAGCTGAGGCAATATAAGTCCGATAATTTCCCGGTTCAATCTGCTTGGGAGGCAGGTGCATGAGCTCAAGTTTTTTGATGGAATCCGCCAAAAACTTTTCATAGTCGGCCTGATCCCAATGGGTACCGGCGTAGGTTGCTTTGACCATTTTTTCTTCCGGTGTGATCAATGAATAATCCAGTGAGAATGAGTCAGATGCAAACCAGTGGTATCCACCGGCGGAATTCGAACTTCCCCGAAAGACCCGACCTGAAGACCAGATCCCGGTCAGATCGACATCACCCATGCTGGGGAGAAGCTTATGGGGGAGCTCATCATCGGCAGGGAGTTCACCGTGAGTTTTGTTGATGCTTGTCTCGGTACTGTCCGGGATGACCAGATACGGATCATCAGGCAGTTGTTTGGTCTCATCCCGCAAACGGTTCAGTTCACGACGAGCCCGGTTTAAATCCTCATCCAGGTCTGCCGAAAGAGAAATTGTACTTGTGCTGCGTTTCCCATCGAAAATAAAATTGAAGCCCAGGTCTGCCTCATCAACATTCCCGATCTGTCTGATCCTGGCCGCGTTGATCCGGGCAAAAGCACTCTTTTCACCACCGAAACTTAGCGCGAGATGTTCCAGGTCATTTAGTTCAGCCAGTAAGGTTTGGCTGATCTGTTTGAATAATTTTTCCATTATTTACCTCAAATTCCAGCTCAATTGACTGCGCTTAAGCGCCGCCAAAGAGCTCTACTTTATCAAACAAACATAAGGGACTGGCATGACCGACCCGGATCGCTTGATTTGGTTCACCTTTTCCACAAAATGGAGTTCCATAAACTTCAAATGTATCCTGATTGCCAAGCATTTTCAGGCTACGCCAAAAGGGATTCGAGATCGCTCTGTAGTTTGGATTTTTAACTGTTCTGGTCAATTTACCATTTTCGATCAGTTTACCATATTCACAACCAAACTGGAATTTATTCCGGTAATCATCAATGGACCAGGAGCGATTTGAGGTCATAAAGACACCCCGCTCCACAGCGCCAATGATCTCATCGTAACTTGACTCACCGGCTTCCAGGTTCAGGTTGGCCATCCGGTCGATGGGAGCCCGATTCCAGGAGCTGGCCCTGAAATTAGCAACGCCGTCCAGACCAGATCTAATTTGGCTTTCCCTGCCACCCAGTCCCCGCAGGAGTAAACCATCTTTGATCAGAAATTCTTTTTCTGCTTTCAAACCACCATCGTCAAAGGCATAGGAGGCAAATTGATTCCCAATCGTTGGATCAAAGGTAATATTCATCAGCTTGGAACCATATTGCAGTTTCCCGAAGTCAGCAGGACGTACAAAACTCCAGCCAGCATAATTACGTTCATCTCCCAGGATCCGGTCGATCTCAAGGGCATGTCCCACACTCTCATGGATCTGAAGCATCATCTGATCCGGCGCTAAAACCAGATCCATGGTGCCCGTAGGACAATCTTCGGCACTGAGCAGTTCAACGGCTTCGGCGCCAATAATGCGACATCTGGCCAGAACATCCTGTTCGTCGAACACTTCCATACCGGCCTGGTAACTCTTGGCCAGCAAACCACCATCCGTCCGTTTCTGAGTGACAGACCCATCTTGAGCAACCGCTGAATAGTCAGCTGAGACCATGAGATACTGCTGATCAAAGTCACTACCATTGGATGATACGAAGTGTGATTCTGATTCAACGATCCGAGCCATGGCATTGGTGGTCACTACCTTATCCGAGACCTTTAGCTCGGCTGTTGATTTGATCAATAGTTCAGATATTTCTCCAGGTGAAAAAGCCTCGGTAGCCTTCTTATAAGCTGAACGATAGCTACCCCTGGCGAGCGGACGAGCATCAGCTTCAAATGAATGGAGGCTATATTTAGCAGCGGCTTTTGCCAGCACCACTGCCTGACCAGCGGCGGCTTGAATACCAGCAGCATCAAGTCGACTCGTGCCATAGTAGGCAAACTGCCCATCCACTAACACTTCGACCATGATACCCTGTTTGGATTCCCGAGTATTCTCCTCCGGTTTGCCATCCCGAACGAGACGAAAACCTGTATCTTCTTTAACATAACGTAGACCGACCCAGTCGGCCGGGACGTCAATACCAGAAAGTATTGCTTGTAGATCCATCGTTTTTCCTTTGCAACTCAAACTAAGCCCATCAGAGTTGATGTGGCCGGCAAAACTAAGGTTTAACGAGACTACAATCAAGGGGTGAGACAGGGTGAAGTTGAAAGCGGAGCTTGCCGCGTCGTTTCACTCCTCGCAAAGACACCTGGAAAAAATATCAACGTTCTTGGGGCAGGTAGCGTAGATATACCAGTTGATCGGGTTGTGATATATGTCCAATCCTGTGTTAGTACGAAGTATTTGTGCTTGCATGGGGAATGAGGAAAGCTAAGTTTTTACATCCAAAAATCGGTCACTAAGGACCTGAATGAATATCAACATGCATGGGGGCTATGAACAGTTCAGTACCATCTCGGGTATTAACCATGGTCGGACATTGTCGGGGAATAGTGTTCATATAATTTTTTTAATAATGTGGATCGGCTTATGAGATCAAAATTCGTTAACCTGACACTCTATTGTCTGCTAATAGCAAGCTCAGCGATCGCTCAAAAAATCGCGGTTATGGATCTGCAACCCATCGGGTCGATATCTGTCTCAGACATCACCATTCTCTCTGAGCGCTTCCGCAGCCAGATGGTTCAGACCAAAACCTTTGAAGTTATGGAACGCAATGCCCTGGAAGCTCTGGACCAGGAATTGGCTATTCAGAAATCCGATGGCTTTGTGGATGACCCGGCAGAGGCGGATGATAGCGATTTTCTGGCCAGCCTGGATCAGAATCTCAAGGGCACCGGCCCCCAGCAGTTGAACATCAAGGCCATTGCAAAAGCCGGCCAGAAAATTGGCGCCGAATTTGTTGTACTGGGTTATATCGGGAAATTGCAATCCACCTATACTATTGATGTCCGATTGGTGAATTGTACCACCAGCCGAATCGATGAGAGTTATTCAGAAACTTATAAAGGTGATATTGACGGCCTGATTGGTCTGATGGAAAAATTGGCCAAGCGCATGGCCGGTATCGAGGAAAAAAGCAAGTTGTGGCTGTATCTGACCGGGGGAGGTGTCGTTACTGCTGCAACCATCATTTATTTTGTGCTACAGCCTGAGGAAACCGGTTTACCGGAACCACCCTCACCGCCTGAATAACTAATATTAATCAACCTTGGAGAAAAAATGAAATTAAAGAATACAATACTTGCTGCCTCGCTTTTAATGGTCAACTTTGCGTTTAGTGAGATCATCACTGTAGCCCTTGTAGGAGGTGATTATAACACAATTCATGCTGCTGTAAATGCTGCATCCGACTCACAACGAGATACGGTTATGGTACTTAGTGGAACCTATATATTCACAGTCGAGCAAGGTGCTATAACAATCGATAAAGAGCTGGCATTGATTGGCAGCGGGTATGATGCTGTTGAAGATGGCGGCACTAAAATCCACGCTCCGGGTCAAATATTTATTTTTACAGCAAGTTCTGATGAATCAAATTTAGCAGGGTTTCGTTTTCAAGGGAGCTTCGATGGGATGGTTAGTGTATCAGGTTCTGATATTGTAATTGAGGAAAACATGTTCCAAAACAATAGTACAGGTTATGCCCTTATTATTGGTGGCTCACAAGATACTGTTCGAAACAATATTTTCACCAATGGGACGGCCGGGACTGCAAATAATGGTCTTGCTGTTTATAGCACTGCAGATGTAATTGTAAACAACAACATTTTTGCAAGTAATAATTGGGCTATTACCACGGATTTAAATACTGACTTCAAGATCGTAAACAACATTTTTATCAACAATTCAGCAGGAGGAATATATAACGGCGGTTATAACTACTACAATTATGAAGACAACCCGATTATCAGTGGAAATATTTTCATGACTTGTGGAACTGGTATCAATAATCGCGGCGGAACTCCAACAGTCGCTTATAATGGATTCTATAATAATTCGGCTAATTATTCTGGAGCCAATTACGAGGCAAACACGAACGATCCACTTTTTGTAAATTATGACGCAGGTGACGTTTATAACTGGGATTCATATGACGAAGATAATTACGATTTTCACCTGCAGTCAACCTCCACCTATATCGACGCTGGTCCACCTGAGGAAGAATGGTATGATGTAGAACCAGGTGAACACGGGTTACGTAACGATCTCGGAATATATGGATTTGGTTGGCCCATTGGTGAAAATGGAGCTCCCACTATCCCGGTAGTAAACACTATCAGCGTGAGTCCATCAACTGTATCACCCAGTGGGACGATAACTATCGAAGCCACGGGACGGATCGGCGAATAGCAGGCACTTACAATAAACCTCCCTTTTAGTTGAAAATTAATTGATTGCGCGTATCAGCTATGACTAAATATATGACTAATATATTCTCCCGGTTTGTCCTGTTGCCTGCATTGTTGATTCCATTATTGAGTTTTGGGACAATTATAAATGCCGAATACTATTTCGACGATCAGGATGCAGGTGAAGGCAACAATACTTCCATTTTTGTGGACAGTGACGGGAATAATGCCTCTTTGACAGATGTAATAAGTACTGAAACCGTGAGCAGTAATGGAATCCACACTGTTTCGATTCGATTTGAGGATGATGTTTATGGTTGGGGACCTGCCAAAGGCATTGCTTTTCTGGTATTTGAGGAGTCTACTACAGCGGATATCAATTTAGCTGAGTATTTTATCGATACTGACGCTGGACCTGGCTTGAACAATGATCTAACAGTTGCTGTATTTAATGGTGTTGCCAGTATCAACTCCGATGTTCCTTATTCTGATCTCGGTGTGGGGATCCATGTAATGTATGTAAGATTTTATCAAGAGGATTCCGGTTGGGGACCTGCCCGTGGGTTTCCCTTCGCAGTATTACCAACACAACAAGAATATAGCATTACTTCTGCAGAATATTTTATTGATGAGGATGCCGGAGTTGGATTAAACACTGTGCTTAGTCTTGAAGCCAATGGGCCAGTGGTGAGTCTGGCTGAAGATGTGTTTGCCCCGGCTGATCTCCAAGTTGGCTTGCATGCTCTTTTTGTTCGTTTTTTTAGTCCAGAAACTGGCTGGGGTCCACCAGCAAGTAAAATGTTCCGGATGGCTGAAACCGGTGAGACTCAGTTTGTAGCTGCAGCACAGTATTATGTTGGCAATCCATTAAATCCTACCACTGTTGAGAATGCGCTGGATGGGAGTTTTGACGAGGCTCAGGAAGCAGTGCAATTGCTGGATGTCCCCCTACCGGGTGGGCTAACAGGAGTTGTTCCTGTTGGTATCCGTTTTCAAGCACATGATGGTTTTTGGGGCCCCTGGCGGACTTCAGAAATTTTTATTCAAAATGAAGCAGAAATTTTCACTATCTCTGCAGCGGAGTATTTTTTTGATAACGATCCTGGCGCTGGTTTGGCCACTGCCATTGAAGCTCCAATTGATGGTCAATTTGATGAGGCTACGGAGGAGTTCAACCTTCCTGCACCCATAGGTGAATTATCTGAAGGTTTGCATACAGTTTTCTTGCGACTTCGCAAGTCCAACGGTTTTTGGGGACCTCCCAGTGGGAGTGATTTCAGGGTAACTGAAGATGCCCAACCCACCATTGCTGCTGCTGAATATTTTGTTGATCCTGGAACCGCTGAAGGAAGTGGTATTGCCTTCAGTCCTCTGGATGGTGCTTTTAACACGACAGAAGAATCAGTTGAGGCGATAGCCAATATGGCTTCGCTGAATGCCCAGGAAACCGGTAACTACAATATATACGTTCGCTTTCAAAATTCCCGAGGAGCATGGGGAGCTGTGAACAGCCAACCTTTTACCGTTGAAACCCGACCCCAGATCAGTACTAATCTGGATACTTTGGATTTTGGATCACTTTTTACTGGTGAAACCCGCAATTTGAGTCTCACCATCTCTAATATTGGGGATGAGGCTTTGGAGGTAACTAGTCTCAATTTTAGCGATCCGGTTTATAGTACGGACTGGACTGGCGGTAGTATTGCCCCATTGGATATGGTCAGTATTGAAGTCACTTTCGCACCTGTGGATCCCGAGGGAAGTCATGACGCCACCATGACCATCCTCAACAATGATGCTGATAAAGACATCACACTTCTGGGTGTTGGTCTCGATACCGCTCCCATTATGACCGTGGCTCCGGACAGTCTCGATTTCGGGACGGTTCAAACCATTGCCAGTGCAACCTTGAGTGTCAGGGTGAACAATATCGGGAATGAAGATCTGGTGCTCACGGGTGCCACCAGCACCAGCACAGCTTTCTCAGCCTCAATCGCCAACCCAACGGTAGTGCCCGGCGAGTATGTAGGTGTGGATATCACTTTTGCCCCGGCTGTGGGCCAGACCTATACTGACACACTTTATTTACTCTCCAACGATACCTATTTCCCCTCGTTTCCCATTTACGTAACAGGTGTGGGGTCCGTGGTGCCGGTTCCGGATATTCAGGTGTCAGCAAGTGCATTGGATTTCGGGAATATTGTCTGGGAGGATGGACCGGCCCAACTGAACCTCATCATCAGCAATGCAGGTACGGAAACTCTAAATATCAGCAGTATCACCATTGATGATGCAAACTTCACCAGCTCCCATAGTGGTGCTCAAGTGATCACTGCGGGTGGACAACCCCTACCCATCACCGTAACCTTTTCACCGACCCAGGCCGGACGTTATTCCGGGACTTTGGTGGTCTACAATGATGATCCGGATTCGCCTGAACTAAGCATTCCCTTGAATGGCTCCAGTGTCTTCCCCAACATGATCTTATCAACCAACACCTTCAATTATGGTGAGATCGGGGTGACCACCAGCAGTGTTCAATCACTGGTCATAACCAATGTGGGAAATGATACATTGAAGATCAGCTCTTTTGAAATATCCGCAGCCCTGGATACGGTGTTTACTATTTCACCGGGCTCTTTCAATATTAATCCGCTTGGTGGGCTACGAGCTTTTTCCCTCACCTTTAACCCAGCTGAGCCTGTGGAATATGTTGGCTATGTGGTCATCCTGAGCAATGCTGAAAATGATACACTTTACGTGAGTGGCACTGGTTTGGATGATGAGCCACCAGAGATCATTTTCGATCCAGAAGATTTTGAAGATGTAGGTACAGCCGAAAATACCAGCATAGCCATCTCAGCACCGATCACAGATAATAATCAGTTAAGCTGGGTCAGGCTTTATTATCGACAGGGTGGTAAGGCAGACTATGATAGTACAGAGATGGAACTAGAAGCCGGTGTTTACCAGGGAGAGATTCCCTCGGCCTATGTGAAGAACCGCGGTGTGGAATACTATATCAAGGCTTATGATGGCGCCAATGCACAAGTGATCCCCGAAACAGCACCAGAGGTTCCGGCCATTGTTAGAGTCAGGTTGCCAGCCCTGCCCCCCATCACTTTCACTGCAGAAGAATATGGGATGATCTCAGTCCCGTCTGATCTGGATCTCAAGCATGTGCGAACCATTCTGGAAGATGATATCAGTGAATATGATATTAATTCGTGGCGACTCTTCCGCTGGATCAATGGGAACTATGTTGAATTATCTGAAAATGATAATTTTTCCTTTGAACCAGGCAATGCCTACTGGTTAATCACCGGCGAACGTCAGGTAATCACCCTGGATTCCAGCACATCCGTAAAAACCAATGAGGATTATCTTATTTCCCTGGATCAGGGTTGGAACCAGGTTGGTACGCCCTACTATTTCCCCGTTTCCTGGACAGATGTCTATGCTGCCAGCCCGAGTGTTGTCCAAGGGTCCATTGCCTATGAATGGGTCAATAATGAATGGCAACCAGCGACTGTAATGCAGCCATTTGGTGGGTATTTTATCTCAACTCCCTCGGGAGGGAATATTTTACGTTTCCCACCTAACGAAGCCATCGGCAGTTCAGCAAAAGCAGCCGCTGGTCTTTTTGACCTGGCAGAGAACGAATGGGTCATTCAAATTTCAGCTAGGAGTGACCAGGGACATGACCGCTTTAATTATGTTGGTGCTTTCAAAGATGCTGAAACCGGTGGCGATCTGCGAGATCAACCCAAGCCTCCTGCCATGTACCCGGATCAGCTCAGTCTTTACAGCGCGCATACCGATTGGGGTGAACTGAGTGGTGTCTATAGTGGTGATTTTCAGGCCCTCAGTACCCACGGTAATTATTGGGATCTCACCCTGGAGACCGGTAATTCCCAGGGAGACATTCACTTGAACCTGGATCAGTTTGGAACACTAGCTGACGGGCATACGATCAAGCTGTTAAATCTTGATCTCCGTTACGCCCTGCCGGAGAGTGATGCTGACCATTTCATTCAAAAGGTTTTCAAAACTGGCCGCAAATATCAGCTGCGCCTCTTGATCGGTGATGAAAATTATCTCAGCAGCCACGATGAGGGGATCGGTCAGGCACCTACCCGGTTCAACTTGACCCAGAACTTTCCCAATCCCTTTAATGGTAGTACCCGCATCAAGTTTGATGTTCCTGAACCGGCCGCTCTAAAAGTCGTGATCTATGATCTTACTGGCCGCCAGATTCGAAAGTTGATCAACTCCGATGTGCATCCAGTAGGGTATCATGAAATCAGCTGGGATGGAAACAATGAGCACGGACAGCATGTTGCCAGTGGGATCTACCTCATTAGTTTGCAATCCGCGAGTTTTCAGGCAACCAAGAAGATGGTGCTGCTTAAATAAGAGGCAAGCAGTGCACAAAGAACCAGTTAA
>JAJRSW010000078.1 GCA_024278595.1 Fidelibacterota bacterium
GAAGATCATTACCATTGATCGTGCCAATCCGACCACGATAAGAAATCGCTGCATTGCTGGTCCCGGTTACATTATTATTGGTAATTACCAAGTCAACATTATTGGCATAATGATGTGAAGAGAACCCATCATGGCTGGAGCCGCTCAGGTTGTTATTGTCAAGGGTGTTGTTTGAGTTCGTACCACTGGTATAGATGGCATTAAGTAAGCCTGAAAGATTATTGTTGTTAATATTGCTATTGCTGGTATTGGAAAGAGTAATACCACGACCTTGACCTGCAGTTGCCCCAACAACAGTAACATTCGTGATGGTTACGCCAGAACGACCGTTTAGTTCGATACCGGCATTATTACCATTAACAGTGATGGTAAAGCCTGCTCCATCTATTGTGATGTTATTGGCGCCAACCCTAAGGGCAGGACCTCCATAAGTTGACGCATCAAGATCGGCGGTAAGGGTTAAATCTGCCGTGATGATATCTCCTGGGTTTAGCTGGGCGAATAACATTCCAGGTAACAGCAAAAGTGTTAGAATCAAAAGTCTATTGATCGTTGTATTGGATATAAAATTTGTTTGCATGAATTCCTCCTTACAGGATTGTGATTGTTTTCGTCACCATTATAACCAAAGGAACCACCCCAAAAAGAAACATGATGTTTTTTGTCGCATTTATGTCCCCAGGATGTCGCATTTGTGACCCGGAAGGTGCCTTTTCTCTTTTTTTGGGGGGCTGTATCTGGGAATTAGTGGTTGCAGTTGTAGATTCTTTTGAATCGAAACAGTTACAATTCAACCGGATTTAAGGTGGGGTAGAGCTAGGTTTTTAAGACCTCTGCCGGGGACTGGTTAAACTGATTTTTATATAGCCTGGAAAAATATTTTACATTTTTAAAGCCTACGGCATGGGATATTTCAGCCACTGTGACATGGGAGCCATCTAAGAGTAATTGTCGGGCTCGTGATAGTCGTTCCTGGCGAATAAACTCAGCCGGACTTTGACTGGTAATCTCTTTTAGTTTTCGTTCAAGTTGACGTTTACTCATGAATACTTCCCTGGCAACCAGCTCTACGTTCAGGTCGCTTTTTCCCAGGTTTTCTTCCAGTACTGCTTTAATTTTTATCAGTAGTTTCTCGTCAGCTTTTGATAGTGTCGATGTGGTCTGGGTAATCTTACCGCTCTGCTCAACGGTTTGCTATATCAATCTTTTTCGCGAGTCCAGGATGCTCTCGATTTGCAGTTTTAGCTCTTCCAGAGTAAATGGTTTGGTCATAAATCCATTAGCCGTGGCCCGGTAGCTCTTTATGCGGTTGTCGATTATATCTCGCCCGGTCAACAGGATCACAGGTACATGAGCCAGGGTAGAATCTTCTCTAATCCGCTTCAATAATTCAAAGCCTCCCATTTTGGGCATATAGATATCTGAAATAATCAGGTCTGGCGTTAGCGACTTTGCTTTAATAAAGGCCTCTTCACCGTTTTCGGCCTGGGATGGGGCGTAAAATTCCTCCAGAACCTGGCAGATAAATTTGCGTAGAGCAGCTTCGTTCTCCACGACCAGAATCTTTTTTCGGGTTGGGTCATGGGAGTGCTGGGGCTTATAGGTGTTTGATTCTGGTTTGTACCTGGCGTTGTTTTGAAGTTCGTCTGTATATAAATGGGCGCTCCCTTTGGGGAGAGAAAAAGTGAATGTTGTGGTCTTTCCGGGATCACTTTTAACCAAGATTGTGCCCCCATGTAGCTCAACCAGTTCTTTTACCAGAGCCAGTCCAATACCCGACCCGCTCTTTTCTGGCATATTTCCCGAATCTATTTCATAAAAACTCTCGAAAACATTCTTCAGTGCTCGTTTTGGAAGCCCTTTACCGGTGTTGCTAACTTTAATGATGGCAAAACTACCAACGCCTTGCTCAGCATGACCCCGGTCATCTGACAATTCCACAGTGATTCTGGTTCCAGGTATACTGTATTTCAGGGCGTTGCTTAAAAGATTGTAGAGGATCTGTTCAAATTTTGGTTTGTCCAGAAAAGCGCTAATATTATCACCATGATCGACGAAATTGACCTCTAGGTTTTGCTTTTTGCCCGCTTCTTTAAATTCAGTTACAATTCCCGAAACAACCTGCGAGAGATTCTCCTCCCGGACGTTCAGCTTGATCTTTCCGGTGGTAATCTTCGATAGTTCGAAAAGCTGATCGCTTATTGAGGTCACCGTTAACAGGCTTGCGCGCGCAAGGGAAAGGTTCGTTTTAGAACCCGGCGTTAATTTGTCTTTCAGGCTCTCAAAAAGATTCTCAAGGTGCCCATCCAGTAGAGTAAGGGGGGTTCTTAATTCATGAGACACGTTGGACACAAGTCGCGATTTCATGGCATCTATCTCATTCCTTTTTTGAGCTTCTCGTTTCTTCTTTTCCAGCTCTGTCTCGAGGTTGATCTTTTTAATTTCACTGAGACGAAACATGAACAAGCCCAAACCAAACAACAAGACATAGACCATCCAGGCCCACCATGACCACCAGAGAGGGGGCTTAACCTTCAGTACCAGTTGCTGTTGACCTCCAAACTCGCCATTGGCGGGGTTGGCTGCCTGAATCAGGAGTTGATGTGTCCCCGCAGGAAGGTGCGTATAAGTGGCACTATTGTTTCCCGGGCTTACATAAACCCAGCTGTCGTCTACGCCAGTCATTTGATACCTATATCTGGTCTTCTCGGGCGCCAAAAAATTCATGTTGGAAAATTCAAAGGAGACTAGCATTTCTTTATGAGTCAAGGTCAGACGCTCGATGGTATTAAGCTCAACAGGTAGAAGCTTGGAGCCGGCTTTAATGAGACGGTTTGAAATTTTAAGGCCAGAAAAAATCACATCGGCCTGTTCTTGACGGGGTTGCAATTCTTCAGGAAAAAAAGCATTTAATCCTCTTATGCCTCCAAAAAACATCTCACCTGATTTGCTTTTGAAAAAAGCGCCAGTGTTAAACTCCTTGCTTTGCAGGCCATGCTCAATCCCATAGTTGATCACTCTATTCTTTTCGGGATCGAACCGGGTAATCCCCATATTAGAGCTCAGCCAAAGTTTTTTCTGGTCGTCTTCAAGAATGCCATAGATCGTGTTGTCGGGCAGGCTATTATTTTCACTATAGTGCTGAAAGGTTTCGTTCTCTTGATCAAATTTATCCAGACCTCCTCCGCTGGTTCCCACCCAGAGTGTTCCTGCTTGGTCTATATATAGAGCTTTGATCCTGTCGTTGCTTATTGATTTTCGGTTTTTCGGGTCATGGATGAATCGGGCTTGAAGATTCTGATTACCGTCTAAAATGAACAGTCCCGCCGAGCCTGTCCCCACATATAAAACAGCATTCTCTCCTTCAGC
>JAJRSW010000079.1 GCA_024278595.1 Fidelibacterota bacterium
AATGAATTATGGATGGACTTTGAGCCGTTTTACAGAGAAACAACTTTTTCTGAGCACTTTGACAGAATTCAATGGCCAGAATCGCTTGTTTGCGAAAGGTTTACAATCATTTTAATGACTTTAGAGACAGACACTAATTAGGAATTTATGCTTCGAATTCATAAAATTATTTTGATACTTATCCTGCTCACATTTGGTAGTAACCAGAGTTTTGCTCAACATCGTAGAGGTGGTGGAATGGGAAATCGTCCCAGTCCAGGCATCGTTGGAAAAGTTCTGGATGAAGTGACGGGAGATCCCATTCAATACGCCAATATAATGCTTCACGATCGGGATACAGAAGCTGCTATCACAGGTACGATCTCCAATGAAAGAGGTCGTTTTCATATTTCTCCGGTTGAGCCCGGCAACTATTTCGTGACCATCAAGTTCATGGGGTATGAAGAATTAAAGATAGACAGTCTTAGCTTCACTTTTGCCACCCCTATGGTCATGCTGGGTGAGGTGTTTATCGTCCAGACCAATGTGGAAGGTGAGTCAGTGGTGGTCGAGCGGGAACGGACCACCATGGAATACAAGATCGACAAAAAGGTGATCAATGTCGGGCAGGATATTACCTCCAGTTCAGGGACAGCCGTTGAAGTGCTTGAGAATGTCCCCTCTGTCACGGTTGATATTGAAGGGAACGTTGAGCTGAGAGGCAGCAGTAATTTTACCGTGCTCATCGATAATCGACCCTCCATTCTGGATGGGAATGAGGCCCTGCAGACCATCCCGGCCAGCACCATTGATAATATTGAGATCATCACGAACCCTTCGGCGGCCTATGATCCTGATGGTGTCTCAGGTATTATTAACATCATCACTAAAAAGAGCAAACTCGAGGGGATCAGCGGTATTGCCAATCTGAATGCCGGGATGTTGGGTCAGTTGGGGGGCGATTTTCTGATCAATTACCGAAACCATAAATACACTGCTTATATTAGTGCACGCTACCAAACCCGGGCTTATGAAGGTCAGGATACCGGCCTGAGTCAAACGACAGTTGGCGATACACTTTATTATGTAGGCCAATTTGGTAATCGACGATTTGAGCATGGCGGGTATCGACTCAGAACGGGACTTGACTTCAATATTTCTGATAAAGATGTCCTGGGCATCAAGGTTTCCTATGGTGCCAGGGGCTTTAATATGTCAAGCGAGAATTCCTTTACAGAATATACGAATTATTTGGCCACTCCCTTCAGTTCCACATCCGCAGCACTCTCAGAGCGTGGCGGCGCTTACTATGACTTTGGCGGGAACTATGAACATCAGTTCAGTGGTCCAACCCACCGCCTTGAAGTAAACGGAAGCTATAGCATTCGTAGGTCTGATGAGCAAAGCAAGGCAGAGCAATTTGATAATGAGGGCGATAAGATCAGCGGCAGAATTACAACTGAAGAAGGTCCCACGACCCGGGGGCGTTTGGAGGTCAAATACGAACAACCCTTTGCAAATGATGGTAAACTGGAAGCGGGATATCAATTTCGTCAGGGTTTATCGGCAGATGAAAGTGGTCTCCAGAATTGGGATCCGAGCTCATCCAAATATGTGACGGTTAGACCCTATGATTATAATACGGAGTACAAACGGAATATTCAATCCCTGTTCAGCGTCATATCTACGAATGTGGGGAAGCTGGGTGTTCAAGGCGGTTTCCGCGCAGAATATACATTCAGGAATATTGCGGTTATTGATAGTATTGAATTTGAGATCGATCGCTGGGACTATTTCCCGAGTTTACATCTCTCCTATAATATTACACCGACACAGAAATTTATGACCAGTTACTCCAGACGGATCCGGCGTCCACGTGGATGGTATCTGGAGCCTTTTGAAACCTGGACAGATGCCTATAACGTCCGCACTGGAAATCCAGGTCTGCTCCCTCAATACATCAACTCTTTTGAGGGAGGCTACCTAAAATATTTTGGCAAGAACATGATCTCTGTGGAGGTTTATACTCGAGAAACGACTAATCTGGTTGAGCGGGTTCAGAGTGTCTATTCAGAGAATGTTATCTTACACAGCTTTGAAAATGTGGGGAACTCCCTGTCTGTTGGGAGCGAGCTCTCAGTCAGAATGCGACCTGCTGAACGGTGGGATTTTAACCTCATGGGGAATCTCTATCATTACGAGATCAATGATCAACCTGCCAGCTTTGTGCAGAATATTGAGAGTGATAACTGGAGTCTACGTTTTAATAATAACTTCACCGTGAACCGCTTTGTCAAGTTACAGCTCAACGCCATGTATAACAGCGCCTCAGTCACTGCTCAGGGCGAGCGGGAGGCCATGTTCTTTCTCAATGCCGGTGCTCGTTTGAATATTATTGAGAACAAACTCAGCGCTTCTGTCAATATCCGGGATATCCTGGATACGGGTGATCATGAATTTACCAGTGAGGGTGATGGCTGGTATCGCTATCAATACTCGGATCGAACGGCACCCATCTTTTCGGCAGCTATTAAATACAATTTTAATAATTACCGCTCAAAGGACTGGTCGGGCAACGGTGACGACATGAATGGTGACAGTGGTGAGGGAGATGATTTTTAATCAAGCCCGCATTTTGATTTAAAGCAGTTTTTCACTCAGTCTGCTTAAATGGATAAAAGCAGCATTTTACGTCCCAGGATGGCATGCGGAAATCTTTCGTAATCTCAAGTTATTAAAATTTGGGTGATGAACCATTGTCCATTTCATTAAATAGATCCAAAAAACCTGCCTAACTTCATAAAAAGTGATTCCTGGTTTCATCTTTCAGTACGAAACCTAACAGCGCAATTGTGGCATATAATTGGCTCGACATTACCAATTATCCAACAAGTCTGCCATTCTGGCGCATGTCATCTGTCATATTTATACTCAACCACGGATAAATCAGACTGGCACAGTCTTGGTGTTTAGCGCATCGAAAGGATGAATAAATTATGAACCAACCGCAAAAAATAAATTCAGAGCAGGAGCTTAACGCCGTTGAGAAATATGGAATCAATCTGACTCAACTGGCCAAAGAAGGACGAATTGATCCGGTTATTGGACGCGAGGATGAAATTCGCAGGATCATCCAAATTCTTTCACGGCGCAGGAAAAATAATCCGGTCCTTATTGGAGATCCTGGTACGGGAAAGACCAGTATTGTGGAAGGTTTGGCTCGCAGGATCATCGAGGGAGATGTCCCTGATAACATCAAGGGCAAGCAACTGATCTCATTGGATCTTAGTGCAATTGTGGCCGGAGCATCCTATCGGGGACAATTTGAGGAACGTTTACAGAATTTCATCAAGCAGGTAGTGGAAAGTGACGGCGAATACATCGTATTTATTGATGAACTGCATATGATCGTGGGTGCCGGGAATGCTGAAGGGCAAATGGACATTTCCAATATGATCAAGCCGGAACTTGCCCGTGGTCGGATGAAGGTGATGGGCGCAACCACCTTAAGTGAATATCAGAAATATATTGAGAAGGATGCTGCCCTGGAACGTCGATTCCAACAAGTATTTATTGCAGAGCCTACGGTGGAAGACACCATTACAATTCTGCGGGGGATCAAGGACAAGTATGAGCTTCACCACGGATTGCACATCAAAGATTCAGCCCTGATTGCAGCCGCCACTTTATCGGATCGCTATATCACCGATTATTTTCTGCCGGATAAAGCGGTAGATCTCATGGATGAAGCCGCTGCTAAAATTCGGGTTGAAATGAACTCCGCTCCAGCTGTCATCGATGATCTCAGACGTAAGCTCATTCAACTGGAGGTTGAACGAGAAGCCTTGAAAAAAGAGCGGGATTCACGCTCGAAAGAAAGGTTGGGTCTGGTCAAAGATGAGATCACAGGATTAAGATCAACGCTTGAAAATTTGAGCACAATCTGGGAACAAGAAAAGCAAAAAGTTACCCGAATTCAAGCGCTAAAAGGCAGTCTCGAAACCCTGACAAACCAAGTAGAACAAGCTGAGAGAGAAAGTGATTATGAGACTTCTGCCAAATTACAATATAAAGATATTCCCCAATTGGAAGAAAAATTAAAAGTTATAAATCTTGAATTGAGTCAAGCCCGATTCCTAAAGCTTGAAGTAAGTACTGAGGATATAGCAGAACTGGTTTCGGTGCGGACTGGAATACCGGTGAATAAAATGTTGGCTGGTGAGCAGGAAAAATTACTGGATCTGGAAAATCTCCTCAAGCAGCGAGTCATTGGGCAGGATAATGCCGTGGAAAAGGTTGCTGATGTGATCCGTATGTCCAAGATAGGCGTCACTGATCTGGAGCGGCCCTTAGGTTCGTTTCTGTTCATGGGCAATACAGGTGTGGGTAAAACTGAACTGGCGAAAACACTTGCCGAAGCCCTATTTGATGATGAGCGTGCCCTGGTCAGGATCGATATGAGCGAGTATATGGAGCAGCATTCTATTGCTAAGCTGATCGGGAGCCCACCTGGATACGTTGGTTATGATGAAGGAGGTCAACTTACAGAGAAGATTCGGAGGCGGCCCTATGCCGTGATCCTATTTGATGAAATTGAAAAGGCACATCCCAGCGTTCTTAATATCTTGCTGCAAATTTTAGATGATGGCAGGTTAACGGATGCTAAGGGACGGACAGTCAATTTTAAGAATACTATCGTTGTAATGACTTCCAACATCCAGTTTGGCGAGATGAAACAACAATTACGGCCTGAATTTATCAACCGAATTGATGAGATTGTAACTTTTGAAGATCTGGGATCTGAAATTGTTGACCAGATAATTGAACTCCAATTATCATTAGCTGTAAATATGCTGGAGGGCCAGGGCATAGAGCTTGTGATAAGCAAATCGGTGAACCTACTCATTAAAGAATTTGGCTATCAACCTGAATATGGGGCCCGGCCGATCAAGCGAACGATCAAGCAGAAGATACTGGCTCCGGTTGCTAAATACCTGTTATCACACCCTGATGCTACAACCATCCATATCGCAGTAAAGCAGGGTTCAGGTATCATGATTACCTAACCTGAATAATTCATAGCCACTAAGTCACGAAGGCACAAAGTTTTAAAAAATATATGCTTAGCAAAAATTATCACTCACAGATGCAAATAATTCTGTTTAAAATGAACTTGTTCATAACTTTAATAATCTTCGTGGTTAGTGTTTTCGTGGCAATAATTCATGAATAATGCAGGTTAGATAGATTTCGTGAACCAACCAGGGGGGAAATATTTTGCCAGGCATATTTAGCTCTGGCCTATGGTGCTGATGGTATCATGTATTATCTCTATCCAAGTGGAAGATTTTCTAACATTAGTGTGAGTAGTGGCTTAGTTGATGGTCAGAATGGCGGTGCCACTTGGGCTGAAATTGGTGCCCCCATGAAGTGGAAAAATGATCAACTATCAACAAGTTTACATCACCCAGATCCAGATATAGTAGAGGGTGACTGTTCACCAAATATTGTTGTGAAATATGATAAGATGCATACTTACTCTCGTAATAATCGCTTTTTGGTGGTAACGGACCTAAACGCTGAACTGGATATTCTAGCTCCAACTTTATTGCCCGGCGATTTCCAATTCCAGAATGGGAATTTAATTGAAACTGAACTTGATGAACCTTTCAATGGATTAGAAAGCAATGTTAACACAATCCTTGACGGCGGAATAAATAATGATCCTTGGGTGGAAGTTTCGAATTTTTTGGATGGCAGCACTAAATACTTTTGGCTGGTGAACAGAAGATGTCTACCAAGCGAGACCCAAAGTTTGACTGTAGAATTAAATTTGGATGATCCTTTAAGCAGCTATGTTCTTACAGATATTCGATCCGAAAATATCGATAACACTGAGTATTACTTTCTTGATCCAGGTGAGACTGAAGTAGTAATCGAACTGGGGCCAGGTCAGGGGAAACTATTTCGCCTCAGCAAACAATCGGGTGGTACTCTCAGTTCTGATCTAACTATTGAGTCGTATGCCTATGTCAGTTCCGACTGGACCATCGCATCAGGTGTAACCCTTACAATAAATCCTGGGGCAAAAATTGTTGTGGCTGAGGATGTCTCAATTACCATTTCAGGAACTCTTAACGCAGTTGGAAATGCTGAGGACCCAATTCTATTCAACCCATCAGAATCAACCACTGATAAACGCTTTTGGGGTGGTCTAAGAGCAAATATGGGTACCGTAAATCTTGCTCATGTGAAAGTTCAGAATGGTATATTTTGGGCTGCATTTGTACAAGTCAAGTGGCTCCATTACAGATCTAACTCTTGACAATAATTACTATGGTATCAATTATTATCAATCAACCATGCCTTCATTACAAAATAGCTCGGTTACAAATAGTCATTACTATGGAATGTATGTGAACGGAGTCTCACCAGATTTTGATATTATCAACAATACATTCTCAAACAATCAGTACGGTCTTTACCTCTATAATTATGCTGGATTGATTCGTGACAATACTGTCTCTTTTTATGCCACCTTGTATCAGGAATGTGGAGCAAGAGAACGAATGGAGAAATGGAATATAAAGAGGGATTAATCGCCAATTATAGATCGGTTAAACGCTATTTAATTGAGCATCCGCGAGTGAATTTATAATAATATGAATTTATGAAATTTTAACTTCTTCATTTAAACTGCACCCCCATATAAGGGGCACTAAAAAATGGGGAAATTCCAAAAACCATTTGTTTTAAGTGAACGTTCATTTATTATAGGGCCGTGAGAGTCAAGGACGAAATAAAACAAAACGCGATTATCGAAGCCACTGTCGCACTGGTGAATGAGATCGGATTTGCTTCCAGTTCGGTGTCCAAGATCGCCAAGCGCGCCAATGTCTCACCAGCAACCATCTATATTTACTATAAAAACAAAGATGATCTGCTGGTCTCAACCTACATCAAGATAAAAACCTGTCTGGGGGAAGCCTTGATGGGAGATTTTGACCCGTCACTTCCCGTTCATGACACCCTGATGAATGCTGGCGCGGAATTGTTTAACTACATTACCAAGCACCGTGAGCTGTTTTATTTCGCCGAGCAATTTGCTAATTCCCCCTATAGTGATCTCGTTGAGAAGGCCCAGATTGAAGCTGCCTTTCAACCCCTTTTCGAATTGCTGCAATTTGGAATTGACCAAAAGATCATTAAGGATGCCCCTTTCGAATTACTGTTGGCTCACCTTTATCATCCCATCTTCAACCTGGTTAACCCACGTCTTAATCCACATTTTAAAGCCACGCAAAAAAATATTGATCTGGCTATGTCAATGGCTTGGGATGCCATCAAACTGTGAAACCCAAAGGCCTAAATTTCCTGACCCGGCTGGCCTTTATAAGCTGCGCCGCAGTTATCCGCACTAACATTCCAAATCACATCGCACCGAAATCGAGAGGGCAGCGGCTAAAAAAATTTAAAGAGATAACTGAATGAATATTCGTTTAAATAAATCCTTATCTAAAACCAGCAAAATTATACTTAGCACTTTGATGGTCCTGACCGGATTGACCTTCACTGTAAACACCGTACTATCATCAGCAAAATATCCGGATGGAGCCACCCCTTTGCATAAGATCAATGCTTCCCCTCAAAACACAGGTAAAAAATTTACGAATCCCAGAGCCTGGAAAGAGAGACCCTCATTTAAGACCATGACTGAATTCATGTTTGGCAAGAATCAAAGAACTCCTAAAGCAACCTTGCCCCAACAAACCATCGAATTAAGTCACTTTGAATCTGCCGACACCAATCAGCTTAACGTAACCAATATCGGACATTCCTCGCTTATGATCAATATTGATGGCTACCGGATCCTCACAGATCCTGTACTTGAGCCCAAACTTACCCTGCTGGGACCCACCCGTTTTAATAAGGAGATCCCTCTGGATATTAATCAGTTGCAGGACATTGATTATGTCCTCATTTCGCATAACCACTATGATCATCTGAACAAGTTCTCGATCCAGTTCCTCAACGATAGGGTTGGACACTTTGTGGTCCCACTGGCTGTGGGAGCTCAATTGGAAAAGTGGGGCGTTCCGCAGGAGCAGATCACTGAACTGGACTGGTGGGATGAACTACAGTTGACTGATGATCTGTTGGTGGTTGCCACTCCGGCCCAACACTTTTCAGGGCGGGGTCTCCTGGACCGTGATAAAACGCTGTGGGCCTCCTATGTGATCGGGACCAACCAACACCGGGTATATTTCGGTGGAGATTCCGGTTACTTCAATGGCTTTAAGCAGATCGGGGACAAATACGGACCCTTCGATATCACCTTTCTGGAGTGTGGGGCCTACAATAAGGGTTGGTCCTTCATCCACATGTTCCCTGAAGAGACCGCCCAGGCGGCTTTGGATCTGCAAGCCAAATATCTTTTCCCCATTCACTGGGGCGCCTTTAACCTGTCTCTACATGATTGGTTCGACCCCATGCAGAGAGTAAAGATCGCGGCACAGGAATTGGGTATCCCGCTGCTCACCCCCATCTTTGGCCAAACCCTTTACTACCCTGACGACCTGAACACAGTAGACTGGTGGACGCCGTTTGTCACAGCAAAACCCTAATATTTAAGTGCGAGGATTAATTTCATGTCAATCAAAGCAATAATCACCGGATCAACCGGCATGGTTGGCGAAGGTGTTCTCCATGAATGCCTTAAACACCCTGATGTTGAATCCGTTTTAGTAATCAACCGCCAGACATGTGGTGTAGAACATCCAAAATTATCAGAGCTGATCCTGGAGGATTTCGCTGATTTCAGTGGCGTTAAAACCGAGTTAACTGGATACAATGCCGCTTTTCTGTGTATGGGGATCACCTCTTTCAGAGTATCAGAAGATCGGTACACGGCCATTACCCATGATCTGACCGTGGCACTGGCAGAACCCCTTTCAGCCATCAACCCGGGAATGACCCTCTGCTATGTTTCAGGACTGGGAACGGATTCATCCGAAAGTGGTCGTAATATGTGGACCCGGGTTAAGGGCAAAACAGAGAATGCATTGTTAAAACTACCCTTTAAACAGACCTTCATGTTTCGACCAGGGCTGATCCAGCCCACCAAAGGGTTGAGTAATGCCTATACCGTCTATAAGTGGATCGATCCACTGATCCCCCTGCTTAGAAAGATCTTCCCGAAGTATATTACAACACTGGAAGAAATTGGATTGGCCATGATCAATGTCACGCAGAAGGGCTATGATGAGCAGATCATTGAGGTCAAACATATCGTTGAACTCGCAAACAAATAAGATTATCAAGGAATAATTCGATGTCAAATTTAAAATGGACCACCCAAAATATTCTTGACCAGAGTGGTCGGGTCATCATCATCACCGGTGCCAATAGCGGGATCGGCTTCGAAGCCGCCTAAGCACTGGCAGCCAATAATGCCGAAGTCATATTAGCAGTGCGAAACCAGGGAAAAGGGGATACTGCCTTGGCCCAGATTCAAAGGGAACATCCCAATGCCAAACTATCTGTTCGTCTTTTGGATCTGGCCGATCTGGCCTCTGTGAAGAAATTTACGGAGCAATTCAACCAAGACTATCATCAGCTTGATCTACTGATCAACAACGCTGGAATCATGGTGCCGCCTTACGGTAAAACCGTGGATGGTTTTGAATCACAATTTGGTACGAACCACCTGGGACATTTCGCCCTGACGGCCCAGCTGTACGGACTTCTAAAAGCAACACCAGATAGTCGAATTGTGAATGTGAGCAGCAACGCGCACAAAATGGGGAAATTAAATCTGGAAGATCTCAATTGGGAGAAGCGAAAATATATTTCCTGGACAGCTTACGGAGACAGCAAGATTGCCAACCTTTATTTCACCTATGAGCTCTCGCGAAAAATTCAAGCGGCAGGTCATGCTGTCATGGTCACCGCGGCTCATCCTGGGCTCACTTCCAGTAATCTGGCCAAAGGTGCTATGATTAGATTCTTTAACAGAATTTTTGCCCAGGCTGGTCCCATGGGTGCCCTGCCAACTCTTATGGCAGCTACAGAACCGTCAGCAAAAAGTGGTTCATATTTTGGTCCTACTGGTATGTCCGGATGGCGGGGTTATCCCAAGCGGGTCTTTTCTAATAAATTGTCACATGATGCTGAAATTGCGACCCGGCTTTGGGCGATTTCTGAAGGACTGACCGGGGTGGAGTTTCGGGTTTAATCAGCTTTAATTTTATTAACCAAGGAGAGTACTCAAACCTTTTCGAAATCGTTTCAGTCAGCAAGTTTTTTTATATCCGGCCGTGTAAATACAGGCAATTTATTTTGAATGCTGCAGGAGCCATTTTACTGCACCGTGTGTATGGCGCCAAATATGTTTGGCATATAGCACGTAATAGTCGGCTTCTTCTTCACTACCCAGCCCATAATGTTCAGCCAGACCTTTTTTCGATTTTCGTGAAAGTATCTTTTTGGCCACGTAAGGATTTTCTTTGACGGCTTCCTTAAGTTTTTTAGTGGCAGTTTTGCTGTCCCCTTCTGTTTTAAAAGCAAACAAGGCTCGATTGAACAACGCGTAAGCCCCAATATCCTCGGGGAACATATCGGCATACTTGGTAAATTTTTCGGTTTCATTTAGCTGAATTAAATACAACAGCAATAAATCTCTGATACCCTGGTTATCGTTGGGATTTAAATCCAGCATTTCCTCTTGAATGCTGACACATTCCCTAATCTGCTTCGCTGTATAGAGACAATCAGAATAATATTGAAGACAGCGCATATAAGGTCGAGTCTCATGGATTCCCCAAAAGAACCCTCGATTATTCTCCAGGAATTCACCCCCAAATATCCGACGACCGATATTAATCCCTTTTTTAAAATGGATCTTCGCCCTGGAGCTTGAAATTTCATTCAAGCCCAGATACTCGCAAGCTGCGATACAATCCGGGTCAAGTTTTAGGGCTTCTCGTGCTTTGCGTCGACCAGCCCCCGGTGGTAATTCGTATGCCTCAGAGACCAAATCTTCAGCTTGCTGAGCAATGGTTAGCTCTTCATCCTCAATAGCCGGATACTCCCCGCTATTGATCCTTTCCATCAAAGCATTCATTTCCGCTTCAGTCTGTGGCATTTCCTTATCGATGATACGGTGGATGTCTCTCATCATTTTTTCCTGGCTGGGGTGCATGGTTTTCTCTCTCTTTTTTTAAAACTTCCTTGTGGTTCAAACCAGATCTACTATCACAATATTATTAAATATCTGAGTTAGATATTTTTTATAATCTTCAATAAACACAGCGCTGAAACCATTCACTGTTCTAGTGAAGTCTTGGTGTTTGCCATAATTCAGGTAGCTCTTTATGTTAAGGAAGCCGGATTATTATAGATACTTTCAATAATGGAATAATAATATCGATAGTGAAAAAATTATCTGGTCACCATAGATATTTCCAACTGTTATCCATATATCTTAATCTGGCTCTTATCCTAATCCCAGCTCTAAAACCGACTCTGTACCAATAATAATGTTGATTAGTGGTTATAAGCTCCGCTTCTGCCCTCCAGCAACGTCCGCTCAAGCAATACGGAGAGTCGGGGGAAGAACTTCCCCAACCCCTTATCTGAGTACTTCATTGATAAATGCCACACCCATTCCGTTACTTCTGCGTAAAACAGCCACCCTCCTGCGGGTCTCCTCGATACAGTCAGCATTTTTTGCAGCTTTCATGGTATAATCATGGGCTTCCCACACATCCAGTCCTGTGATCTCATAACCGTACCCTTCACTGATCCAATGGAGGGCTGCCAAGCCGGACTCAATCGCAAACGTTGGTTCTCTCTCAGCAAAATCCCGAGCAGCGCGGGTGAGCGTCCGTGGATCGACCGGACTGGTCATAGCCAACTCGCCCGCCCTTTTGTAAAGGCCAATAGACTTCGCCGAGGCAAACCACTTGCCGGGTTCTCCAGGTGTACTCTCTACCAGATCATTCAAAATATCAGCAGGCTGCTTCCCGGGATATTTCTTAACAATTGCCCTGAAAGTTGCCAGATTGGTCATTCTCTGATTCGCTTCTATACTGTAACAATCATAAGCCTCTTCTAAAAGTCCTTCTGCTAAAAGAATCTCTTCGCAAGTCTGACTAATGGCTAAAAACGACTCATTGAGACCTCCTCCTTCTTCAGCAAAGCGCAAGGCTGCTCTAAAATGACCCGTGGCCACCAGCGCCTTGACACCATATTGACGATAATGCCAAGATCCATGCGGCTCAGCTTCAACCAAAACCATAAGCTCCTGATAGCGTTCAGCTTTTAGCAGGGAGCTCAGGCAAGCGCTACTGCCAGAATAATGTCCGCGAATATCCGGATCAGGACTTAGTGCCATGCGGGTTGTATCAAGAAAGCGGTCAGCCCAGCGCGACGCACGCTCCCTGGTGACACACAGTTCGCCCCAATGGTCAGGCAGCCTTTCGATGTAGGGCATGTCATCTGCTTGGACAGCATCCCAGAGACGCTCCAGCCATTGATCACGCCGAGTGTCATCTGCCGGTGCGTCTGTGATAATCTGCGACAGGATTTCGATGGCATTGTAAACTGCCGTACCAATTGAACCTGATGAGCTGTCAACGTGTTCCAGTGCCGGTGAAACTTTCTCCAGAAATATCACGGCCCCTTCACCGCCCAGCAGCGGATCCTTCCGGGCAATTTTTTTTATCTCTGAAACAGCTTCTTTGACTCTTTTTATTGCCGGTTGTGACCGCCATCCGAAAGAATTCTTTCTAAACCGTGCCCTAAATATCCATTTGTGTTTGCTTGTTTTCACCTTGCTCACTGCTCTCTTTATTATTTTTTGCTGTTTATAATTTGTCCAGAATTTCCATCAGTCTTATTTTGCGTTTGTGCTTGATTTTTAATTCAAAAATGTAGCGGGTCCAGGCAGCCTGGTGGCTTTCTCTGGACATCACTTTGGCTGCTTTTTTCAGATATTGAGCGGCTTCACGGTAGGCGCGGGGCTTCACCTGGGCGATCAGATCTTCAGCCATCTGCTTCCAGATCGTTACAGATCGCTTTGGAGCGAACTTTTGGATCGCTACAGCTACTTCGTCATCTTCATACCCATAGCGATCATAGTGTTTACGAGGAAGATCATCATACCAACGTAATACCTGTTCAGGTCTCTTTTCAAGCATGGCGATATCAATCAACTCCCATCTCATAGGATATTTTTGTTTGTGATTAAAACCCAGCAGTTTCAGGTCAGTAGTGGGTAAATTCCAACCGGGTTGTTCCCAGGGTACCTTGCCATTTTCCAGATACAGCAATAGATATTCACGGATTTTTGGCCAAAGATTCGTTTTGTCAGAACGCTTTTTACATTCCAAAAAAGTATTTGTTGATGGTTGTTGAACAAACCCCATTACCTGTAAAGCTGTTACAGCAGGCCAGTTCTTTTCCTTTATCCGAATTTCCTGCAATTGGTCCTGTAGAGTACCGGCAGTACCCAGCCACTTGTCTCCAATAGCAACAAGACCTTCTTTTATCCAGTTTTCTGCGTCTTTAAAACGATGTTCATCGATCAATAAACCAACCAGACGGACATAGCTGCCCGTCTTTCGGGCTTCGATTTCACAGAAGGGAATAATCTCCTGGTCACGGTTTGAATGTGCCAGGGCATGGATAACCCACTTACTGATCCGATCCGAGTTGTAGTTGTGATGATAACTGTCCGCGATTTTTTTTGAGTGACTCTTTTCGAGTTGCTCCTGGAGCTGATCTGCCAGTGTATCCCATGCGGAAGGCGGGTGTTTTCGTAGCAGGTACTCGTGAAACTCCTCAAATACTCCGTAATCATCTGACAAGACAACATCCAACGCCCAGGCTAATTTTTCAGCAGCTGTAAGTGATGATCTTTCCAAAGCCGTTACTATTGTAGGAATGCAGCTACTGATTTCCATAAATCCATCGCCATTGTCATTACCTGATTCCAGCTGTTGATGACTGCGTATGATCAGTTCTTTACCAAGCCCTAAAACCTCATCATTAAACTCCGACTTCAGAAGTGCTTTCATCTTTTTCCTGATCCCGGAATAGTCTGGAATATTTCCACCGCCTCCGCCCCATTCCTCCTGCCAGCAGGGCTCAGCAGTTACTACCATAATCTCATCATGAAGACGTTGCAGTAGCTTTTGAATATTGCCTGAAATAAGCTGCTGTCGATCACTGAGCTCCAGAGCCAGGACAGGGTGTACCAGTGCCATTTCCTGAAGCAGAGTAATAAGTTGTGTTTTGGTTTTGCTCTTTAAGAAGGTGACGGTTTTACTGCTGAGATTTCCAGAATTTGAGCTCGTGTTGTTTTCAGATGCATCCGACAGGTCTCCTTCCATGAGTAGTTTTAGGCGGACATCATCTTGGCTGATTTTTGGGATTTTCCGGTGGTTTTCAACTGCTTCCAGATATTCCAGGAGAACGGCAACACCATGTTTGCAATCCAGTTCGTAGGGACAAGTGCAGGAAACATCCGGAAGCCCTGATTCACCCATTCCAACCAAAGTTGCATAACGCAAGGTCCCTGCAACCCAGGCGATAAGTGATCCGTTTTCTAGTTGGGCTAAGTCTGAGACTAATCCTTGCTGCTGATAGTTCCGGCCTCGCGAGCTAATCCTGGGGCTAACCCATTCATCGAGATCTTCAGAAGTAAGGTCAGTAAAAAGGCTTGCTGGTGGTTGAGATTCAAACATACTTCAATAAACTAACCATATTAGCAAAACGTACAAACAGAAAGGGGTGGATCACCTCACCCCTTATTCTAAGCTCAGTTTATCAGCATACTGCAAGTTTCAATTGATAAAACCACCGTCTTCTGGATTCTATTTCATCAACATCAATTTTCTTGTTATTTTTACATCACCAGCGGTAAGCGAATATAAGTACAATCCCGAGGATAATTGAGAGCCATCAAAAGTTACTTTGTAAGCACCTGCAGCCTGAGTACGCTTTACCAGGCTACTGACCTGACGACCTTTTAGATCATAGATCCTGAGCTCAACCAGGCTCCTTTGAGGAATCTGATAACTGATCACAGTACTGGGATTGAAGGGATTGGGATAATTCTGCTCCAACTGATAGGCTAAAGGTCTGATCTCCGGGATTGGATCAATACTGGTGGCTGCTGCATGTCCAAATAGTCCCACGCCGGTTCCCACCAGCAAATCATCATAGTAGATGAACCGGATATCCGTCCCGACGGGGTAATCATAATAAGCAGCCCAGGACGTAGCGCCATAATACAAGACATAAATTGTATTATCGATGGCCATGTATAGATCCATATTTACTTCATCATAAGTAATGGCACGAGCGGCATTAGGATAAACCAAACCACTGGAAGTCAGTGATTCCCAATATGTATCCCCAACAGCCTTTTTATAGGCTCGAACTGTTGTACCGGATGCATCAGTTCCACAGGCATAGATCGTATCATTCTGCGAAACATACAAATCCACGATCGTTGCTGAAATCGGATAGGAAGCACTTAAATACAAATCAGACGTAACGATCCAACTGCCACTGACCTCCTCGCAGCGGTAAACACCATTTACCGTGCTGTAAGCTGTGTTATACTCCACACCGACATAGGCCACTGTATTCCCGGATTCCTCTACAACAACAATATCGAGAACATCAATTCCAGTTGCCGGAAAATCACCACCAGTGATCTGGGTCCAGGACCAGCTGCTTCCAGATGCAGTCCCTACGAATACGGCCCCCAAAGAATCAGCGGGTTCATCCCAGTCTTCATCATCATAGATTCCGACAAACAAGCGTTCACCGGCATAGGTCTCATCCTGGGCTATTGCGGAGATCCTCGAGCCGTAGGTCCAGTTCCAGTAAGTGTAGGCAGCATCAAATTGAGCCTCAAAGATGCGATCATAGTTCATGGGATCATTAACATCGCCATGGGCTGTTTCGTAGCGAAATACATTAGCACTGGAATTCCCCATATAAGCTGTATCAGCAGTAGCAGTGCAGGTCACCACATCATAGGGCGTACTGTCATAATCCGGCCAGATTGGATCAGTCCAGGTCACCGATGCCGTTCCGTAATCGGTTACGTACCAGATACCGGATTTAGAAGCGACCCAGGCGGTGCTTTTGCTGGTATCCATGGCAAAATCATTGACCTGAACTGCCAGCAGACCAGTGTTGATCTCATCAATACCAGGAATTGAGTGATCATACAGGCCCATGGCCCAATCAGTTCTCACATAAGCAATATTCTGAGCATTGGGGTCAGCAGCAATGGCGCCGTCAGCCCCACCATGCATGGACCAATTCAGACCTTTATCATCTGATACAATACGGCTATAATAGAGATTATAACTACTGGAATCACCTGCTACCCGAAAATCTCCCCGACCAGCATCTTCAGTCACAATACTGGTACTCCAGCTGGTTCCGCCATCGTCAGAGCTAGAGATGCGGGTCGCATAAGCAGCCGAATTACCCTCATAGCTGGCAGCATAGTAATGATTATCCGGAGCAACCAGGAAAGCGGAGTATTCATAGCCGGTACTGGCCAAATCACTGGTGCTGACCGTAGAAAAGGTGGTGGACAGACTGAATGAGTCATAAGGGTCACTGGATTTATAAAGCAGAGGCGGGACATCTGGGACAAAAACGTACACATATCCATCATAGGGACTGATGACGATTTGAATTGAGAATCTTGGATTCCAGGTTGCGGTTGAAATGACAAGTGACTGGATAGTCCCAACCACACCGGCTGCATCAATGTCAGCAAAATATAATTTTTGGGCGCCACCTTCCATAACCTGATAAAACAAGTTTCCATTGCGGGTTTGAATGGCTTCAATCATCACAGCATCAACCGTGTAAAGTGAACCGGTCGTTGGAGATGCTGCAATGACGCCACCAGTCGGCAGACCGGCAAAGACAAAGCCACTGTAAGCATCGGCAGCAAAGGCTCTCAGCTCACCATAATTGTCATCCCAGTCCATATCAGGCACAGTATTCCATCCGCCAAAGGATGGACTTGTGCCAGAGTGATCAACATCAGCATAGAACATGGAGTTGGCGCTCATGGTCGCCGCATAAATTCTAGTCGTATTTGCGTCGATGGGGGCGGCCTGCAGTTCTTCTATATAGCCCCCATAGACCGGCTCTGCCTGAGGTGCTTCCTGAGCAATTCCGGTCAATGTCAATGCCAGGCTAAAGCTAAATATTACTGGTAACTTTTTAAGCATCTTTGCCTCCAAATATTATTGTCATAATTCATCCCAATATCTCACTTAACCACTATTACTGAACAATATTAATATAAAATGACCCCAGGGAAATTGTGTGATACACCTAACAATAAAAAATAATCCTAGATAAATACCAGGATCAGAGCAATTATTGTGAGCAACATCACTGAGCTGGTTCTGAATTCAAGCTTGAAGCTCTTGACACATTAATTATATTTGCCCCGCTTTTAAATATAGAATTATTTGAATCGCATGCTGAGCTTGCCGTAATATGGGAACTGAATATGAGAGAGCCAAGTTTTAAATCCTGGCTGAACATCTACCAACATCTTTGCTCTGCTTCCCCGGCGACCTTCGCGGTTGATAACAAGTTAACGTATCCTGTAAATGATAAGGGAGAATTATAGAAATGACTAAACATGTATTTCAAACTGAGGTAAATGAACTGTTGCACCTGATTGTTCATTCACTGTATTCACACAAAGAGATCTTTTTACGCGAGCTGGTGTCCAACGCATCGGATGCCCTGGATAAACTCAAGTACCTGACCCTTACCGAAGACGAATTCAAAACGATCAGCTTCGACCCAAAAGTTGAGATTTCTTTCAATGACTCTGATGAAGGTCGCTCCATCACCATCAAGGATTCTGGTATCGGAATGAATGAGGAAGACCTGATCGAACATCTGGGAACTATCGCCCGCTCCGGCACCAAGAACTTCCTGGGGAATCTTACCGGGGATGCCAAAAAGGATTCAAATCTGATCGGCCAATTCGGCGTGGGTTTCTATTCCTGTTTTATGGTGGCTGATGAGATCGAGGTTATCACCCGCAAAGCTGGCGAGGAAAATGCCTACCGGTGGGTCAGTGACGGAAAAAGTGGTTTTGAAATCGAACCCACTGTCAAACAGGAAATAGGAACTGAGATCACCTTGCACCTCAATGATGAAGGCAAGGAATATGCAAACCGCTGGTCCATCACCGAGATTTTGAAGAAGTATTCCAACCATATTGCCTTTCCCATCTTTCTGGAATATGAAGAAAGCACCTTCGATGGTGAAGGCGATGACAAAAAGGAAATAAAAGAGCTAAAATCTGAGCAGGTCAATGATGCTACAGCCTTCTGGAAACGACCAAAATCAGAGTTGAAAAAGAAAGATTATAACGAGTTTTACAAGACTTTCAGTAATGACTTTCAAGATCCAGCCCTGCATATTCACACTCAGGCTGAAGGCACTTTGGATTACACCACCCTGTTCTTTGTCCCGGAAAAAGCACCCAAGGATCTCTTCTATGCTGATTATAAACCCGGCGTAAAACTATACGTAAAACGGGTATTTATCACCGATGATGAAAAAGAACTGTTACCGACCTATCTGCGTTTTGTAAAAGGTATCATTGACTCCGAAGATCTTCCCCTGAATGTGAGTCGAGAGATCCTGCAGCAGAACCGTATTCTTGACAATATCCGGAAAGCATCTGTCAAAAAGATCTTGAAATCGTTCCAATCCCTGGCCAAGAAGGAGCAGGATTATCTCAAGTTCTATGAGCAGTTTGGTCGTCCGATCAAGGAAGGGTATTACCAGGATCGGGACAACCGTGAGCTATTGGAAAAATTGGTTCGGTTTAAATCAACCAAAACAGATGGTTACACCACGCTGGAAGACTATGTGAGTCGGATGCAGGAAGGTCAGAAGGGTATCTATTATATCACGGGTGACAACGAAGCCACCCTGCGTCGTTCACCACTCATTGAGATGTATATCCAGAAGGATATCGAGGTCCTGATAGCTGATGATGAGATCGATGAGATCATCATTCCCGGTGCCGCCAAATTTGGTGACCATGATTTTAAATCAGTCAACCGCAGCAATGCCGGTGATGAGCTCAAAAAAGATGATGAGCCTGCTGATGATGAAACGGTTGAGAAGGAAGTCAAACCCTTTATTAAAAAGGTTAAAAAGGTCCTCGGTGATCGGGTTAAGGACGTGAAGGTGTCCTCCCGCCTCACAGATTCCCCCTCTGTACTGGTAGCAGACGCTGATGACCCCACCTTCCAGATGCAGGAAATGATGCGGGCCATGGGGCAGATGGACATGCCCGATGCCAAGCCGATCCTGGAGATCAATCTGGATCATCCCATTCTGAAAAAGATGAAAGATATGCGCAAATCAAAGGATTTTGACAATGCCACTGAGCTATTGTATGAACAGGCCATGTTGTTGGAAGGCATGAAACTGGAAAACCCGGCTGAGTTTGTCAGGCGTTTAAATGAGGTCCTGACCAAATCACTTTAACTCGATAATATTTCTCCTGGTCACACCGAGCGAAGACGAGGTGCGAATTAGGCCGGAATATATTGCTTATTGATAACCATAGCAGCCTCCAGGAATGGGGGCTGTCTCATACCTGGAGGCTGAGTTCATCGAAGCCTGAGATTGTTGCCCGCTAAGGCGGCAATCTAATCATTCGTGAAATTTGCGCAATTAGCGGTTCAGGTACTTAAAACCCATTCTTCGTGAAATCAGTGTAATCCGTGGTTTGTTGCTTCTTTGTGGTCGATGTAGGACTCGAACCTACGACCTCCCGGATGTGAACCGAGCGCTCTAACCAACTGAGCCAATCGACCTTTAATGGCCCAAATATAATAAATATCGAATATCGAACAAGGATTGCAGAATATCGAAAAGGTGCTATTTCTTCATTCGATATACTGAGATCAAAGGAGGTTAATCCAGGCCGAGTGAATCATCTCAATGGCCAGTGCAACCAATAACAGTCCCATGATACGGCTCATAATCTCCAGCCCCTGCTCACCGATGAATTTTTTTATATAACGGGCGTAATACATGGCAGCCCAGAAAATTGCCAGATTCAACAGCATGGCCAACAGGGGCACCCAGGTCCCATATTGGGCAACCAGCAGGATAATTGCCGTGATAGCACCAGGACCTGCGATCAAAGGGGTTGCCATGGGAATGACAATATCTCTGCTATAATCTTTATCATCTCCTAAAGTGATATTCAATACATATAGTAACCCCAACAACAGCAGAATTAGACCACCACCAACCTGGAACGAGAATAATGAGATACCAAAGAACTCCAGGACACCTTCGCCAATAAACACAAAGATGGTCAGCAGGACCAGAGAAACCCGGGCTGCCCGGTGTGAACTTCGCTTGGCCCGTTCTTCTGAATAATCCTTGGTCAAGGTCATGAATACCGGTAACCCGCCAAAGGGATCCATGATCACCAATAAAGTTACAAAGGCGTGCATAAAAGCATCAAAATCCAAAATCATGGTGTTTCCTTCCAGGCTCTTTTAACGGCCTCTACTGCCAATTTAATCATCAAAACAGGAATATCAGCTTGTGTCTCAGCTGTTCCCAGTTCTTTAAGCAGTACAAAATGCAGTTTTGAGTTGGCAACTTTTTTATCCACCCGAGTCGCTTGTTCAACTGCATCAATATCCAGATCATAGAGAGCAATCGGAATTGGTATTTTCACCAGGATCCCAGACAATTCGTCCCACTCAGCCTGGGATAGCTGCCCCACCTGATTTGAAAGCCAGCCAGCGCCGTACATTCCCAAAATAACCGCTTCACCATGGCGGATCTGACCATACCCAAGGGTGGTCTCAATGGCATGTCCCAGCGTATGACCAAAATTCAGGATCCGCCGCAGATCGACTTCTTTTTCATCAGCCTCCACCACTTCGGCCTTGAGTTCACAACTTCGGGAAATAACCTGGATCCATTTAGCAGTCCCACTGGAGTTCAGTAATTCGTCCATCCGGGCAACCAGAAGATCAAGATATTCCCGATCCCGAATGGCGCCCATCTTAAGCATCTCAGCGTAACCGGACACCAGATCTCTCTGATCAAGACTGGTTAAAGTATTCACATCCATGACAACCAGTTCCGGCTGATAAAAACTACCGATAAGATTTTTGCCGCTGACGTGATTGACGCCGGTCTTGCCCCCGACAGCAGCATCGACCATGGCCAGTAGGGTCGTCGGAATGTGAACCAGCTTGATTCCCCGATATAGAATGCTGGCCACAAAGCCACCCAGGTCTGTGGTTACCCCGCCCCCTAGTGTAATAATGGTGCCGCTACGCTCCATTCCCTGGGCGATCAACGCAGACATGACCTGTTCGGCCGAGGCCAGAGTCTTAAATTTTTCCCCATCCGGGATCAGAATGGTACGGGTCACTATTCCAGCGGCTTTCAGACCTTCACGCAGAGCTGTACCAAAGAGATCATTTACCTTACCGTTGGTGATAATACCAACTGGACCCACGGCATCTATGTCTTCTAGAAATTTTGGAAGATCAGACAGTATATCAGCACCGACATGCAGCATATATTTTCCGGTTTGGTGAGTCACGTTTATGGTGTTTGTTTCAGGCATACCGTTCTGCTATTTCATGTAAAATATCACTGGCAATGATCTCCGGTGAAACCCCGCCGGCTTTGACATGGATCCGGGCGGTACTGGCATAAGCATCCCGGCGTGCCAGGAGGATATCATTAAGTTGCATCAAAGTATCCTGACATCCCTTGAGCAGCGGTCGGTGTGTTGAATGTTCCAGCCGAACAGCTGCTTCAGCCGGTGAAAGATCCAGCCAAACGACGATCTTACTGCTTAAGAATTCTATGTTCTGCTTGCTAGTCACCACTCCTCCGCCGCAGGCGATGATCGCATTACTCAGATCAGCAGTGTTTTGTAGGATCTGTGTCTCAAGTTTGCGAAAATATTCCTCGCCCAATTCTTCAAAAATATCAGGGATCTCTTTGCTGGCGAATGCTTCTATCTCGTGATCCATGTCTACAAACCGCCGTTCCAACACCGTAGCAAGTATCTTACCAACCGTACTTTTACCGGCTCCCATGAGCCCGATCAAATAGATGCTGCCAATACTGGATGGTAACTTCACGTTAACGCACCAGTTGCTGCCAGATGGGCTTTTACCTGTGTGAGAGAATCACCGCCAAATTTTTCAAGGATGGCATCTGTTAATATGAGAGCCAGCATGGCTTCGCCGATCACTGAAGCAGCCGGTACTGCACAGGCGTCGGTACGCTCTTTATGGGCGATCCCTGACTCCCGGGTCTTTATATCCACTGATTTTAATGGTCGGGCCAAAGTGGGAATGGGTTTCATGGTCACCTGCACCCGGATCATTTCCCCGTTGGACATGCCGCCTTCAATACCGCCCGCATGGTTGGTGGCCCGTTTTATCATATCTCCCACTTTAATGATCTCATCATGGACTTCTGAGCCCGGAGCAGTTGCCACATCCAGACCATCACCAATACTCACCGTTTTCATGGCATTGATGGATATCATGGCGGCCGCGACTCTGGCATCCAGCTTGCGATCCCAATGCGTATATGAACCCAGACCGGCCGGGACACCACTGGCCAGGACCTCAAATATACCGCCAACCGAATCTCCCTGCCGTCGCGTATCATCAATGTGTGCCATCATCTTCTGGGTCAGTTTTAGATCAAGGCACCGTACTGCAGATCTATCTGCCTGCTCATTCAGTTCGTTAAGGTCTTCGATAACTTCACAAACTGTTTTTACGGGACCGATCTGGACCACATGACTGGCGATCTCAATATCCAGTTCTCTTAAAAAGACCCGGCAAATACTACCCAGGGCCACCCGCATGGCAGTTTCCCGGGCTGAGGATCGTTCCAGTACATTGCGAATATCAGTAAAACCAAATTTTTGAACACCAGCCAGATCGGCGTGACCAGGTCGAGGCAGAGTTACTGCTGGAATGTCATTGACCGGTTTTTCGTGGGCCATGACCTCGGTTTTCCAGTTTTCCCAGTCATTATTTTTGATCCAAAGTGCAATAGGTGAACCCAGAGTCTTCCCGTGACGTAAACCGCTGAGGATCTCAGCCCGATCCTGTTCAATCTTCATCCGACCCCCACGACCGTGGCCTTTTTGACGACGTCCAAGATCATGGGCAATGATGTCTTCAGAAAGCGGCACGCCAGCCGGAAAGCCCTCCAGAATACCGGAAAGTCCTTTGCCATGAGATTCGCCAGCAGTGAGAAAATTTAGGTGTTGTAGCATCTCATCCTTTCCAATTTTTAGAATTTGTCTTCGCGAATGAACCCTTCGGCAGGCTCTGGACAGACTTCGTGAGTGCGGCGATCACAGCAGATGATTGTATCATCACTTCACTTTACGCATAGTATTTAAAATAGTCTTCGCGAGCAAACGAAGAGAGAACGGCGATCTTTGACCTTTGCGAAACCACAATTTGGAGTTTGCCGCAGTCGGCTACCGCCTCCTTCGCAAAGACGGATAAAAGTGCTATCATCAAAACTTTGGGCTGGTCGTTTCTGCATCATTCGAATTTACGTTTAAAGCCGGTAATCTTGTTGTGAACTGCCTCACGCATCTCATTCAGCTTGATCCGGCTCCAATCTTGCGGTCCAAACCAGATATCCACAGACGCCATGGCCTGATACAGATACATATCCAGGCCTGAGACAGTTTGACAGTCTGAAAAGATCGCTTCAGATAGCAGGCGGGTGTTCAAGGGACTGAAGATGGTGTCCACCACCACATCGATGGAAGCCAGAATATCCCCATCCAGCGGTGTTTCACGGGTTTTTGGTTTCATGCCAATGGGGGTACAGTTAACCAGACAATAGGCCTTCTCAATCGGTTCTACTGCACTGCCATCCCAGGCACAGCCAGTAATTTTCAGCCCCTCCGCAGAATCTCCCAGATCTTTGATCATAGTTTTGGCCCGTTTTGGATCACGAGCAATGATGGTGGTTAAGCCAGCCCCAATCCGAGCCAGACCAAAAGTAATGGCCCGGGCGGCACCGCCACTTCCCAGCACCACAACTTTTTTGCCGGTCAGATCTACATTGGCGGCCTCCAGCGATTTCACAAAGCCATACCAATCAGTATTGTAGCCGGTGAGTTTCCCGTCATGACGACGAATACAATTGACGGCCCCAATGGGAGCGGTCCGGGCGTTTATATCATCTAAATAGGGTATAATGGCAGATTTGTGAGGGATGGTCACATTAAACCCATCCAGCTTTTTGGCAGATGGTAAACCCACCCAGCGTTCAAGACCATCAGCCGGCACCTTGATCTTTTTATATTCGCCCTCCAGACCCAGCTGCTCATAGATCCAGCCATGCATGAAATCACTAACGCTTTGTCTTAAAGGATCACCAATTACTGCAAATTTCACTTTTTACTCCTGGCTATACTGCTCAATATTTTCACGGTGAAATATAAACATAGAAACCTTGTGAAGGATTAAAGATATGAAGGTGATTCAACCTAAGAAATCCTATATGGTAAAGGAGATAAAAAATATCCTGGTCTGAGTTGTTTCAAGATCCAAGTAAGCATGTTCACCCTATTGGTTCATATTTTGAGACACATTGATATGATAATCTGGATGTAATGGTCTGTTCATAGCTGTTAGGAGCCTACGCCACCGGGTGGTTTATGATGGCGACAGGCCGAACCGACATTATTCACTTTCAATAAATCAGATCCGTATAAATCTGTGTGCATCTGAGTCTAAGGAACAATCCATAGACAACTTGGAAGCGCATTTAGTATTCCCCGCCCGGGGGAGTTTTACGGTAAATAAACCAGCGGATTATTTTATTTTTATCCCCAAGCTGCGGTGCCAGCCTGGATCAAACAAAACCAATCACGGGTTGCACCAGGACTCATTAAATCTACATTGTTGCTCACTCAAGTAGCGTGCGTTTACGAGCTAAATAGGTAGAAAAATGATTTTAAAGTCACAGTTGAGCAAACATAGAACAGGTTCTCTATCGCACGGGTGGCAGCTCTTGGTCATCTTTTTTATTTTCTTAAAAGGGATAGTCGCTCAAGAGGATTTCCGAATATTTCCTTATCTTCAAAACCCCGGTACAACCGCCATGACAATCCTCTGGTTTTCTGAGGCCAATGCACCAGGCCAATTGAGTTATAAAGCACATGGGGCGCTACTCAAGCAGAAAAAAGTATCCCGACCGGAGCAGGCGGACGCCTTGAAGTATTCGACCTGGGAGGATACAACTTTTTTCGAGGCGGGTGCTCCCTCCACCCCATATCGTCACCGCATCAGAATTGATCAACTGTTACCAGCTACCACCTATTCTTATACGGTAACTCAGGGGGCCAGTAGCTTTAGCTCATCTTTTCAGACCGCACCTGATGGGAATGAGACGGTCCGTTTCATCATCTACGGAGACAGCGAAACAGAACCGGAATCAACCGGGAAATACGCTATCTGGACTGACCCTAAAAGTAAGGCACCACGCAAGTATTTAATTGACCAGACCCTGGGTTATCATAATAATCTTGAAGTTATCCGGTCCCGGGAACCAGACCTGGTCCTGATTGCCGGCGATCTGGTCCAACATGGGGGTGAACAACGCGACTGGGATGAATTTTGGCGCCACAACACTGATCCTTCAGGCACAACCAGCCTGGCTGGTAGAATTCCAATCATGGCTGCCCTGGGTAATCATGAATATTATGCGGGTACCACTCTGGGTCGGTATGATCAGCCAGGATCCGAGCGGGCAATCAGTAAATATTTGAGCTATTTTGAGTATCCCTCCAATCAGGCACCACCTGAGGATGTACAGGATGGTCGTTACTATAGCCTTGAGTATGGACCAGCCACTCTCATCGTGGTTGATCTGTGTAATAACAGTCCCAATGGATCGAATGAAGATACAAATTTCTTTTTAAAAGGTGAAAATGAAGCCAGTGGTGGGAACGCACCGGATTTTGGTCCACACTCCCGTCAATACCGTTGGCTTGAGTATCAATTAATGATCGCTCAGCGTAATAGCTTGTTCACCTTTGTAGTTTTTCATCACGCACCCTATTCCAGTGGTCCCCATGGACTTCCGCCTGGTGATGATGATCAATCCGATAAACAATCCGGGCAGGCTGCCCGTCTGCTTACCCCGCTATTTATGCGCTATGGTGTGGATGCCGTTTTCAATGGTCATGATGAGCTGTGGGAGCGATCCCTGTTGTCCGGTACGGAAGTGTATCCAGATGGCCGCAAAAGTGAGCATTCGATCCAGTTTTATGATGTGGGGGTCGGTGGCGATGGTTTAAGGGCACCAATTCAGGGTCTGGAGAATCCTTATCAACAGTTCCTGGTACATACTGATGCCCCTGAGGAGTGGCAAAATGGTGTTCTCATCGATGGAGGTAAGCATTATGGGCACCTTGAAGTTGATATTACTGAAGTGGATACCAATACCTGGCAGGCTGTGCTGAAACCGATCTATGTGTTCCCGGTCATGGAATCTGATGGGAAGACATTCTCAAGTTATTCCCGGCGTATGTATGATGACCAGATCACATTGACCCGCTTTATCAAATAGCTTGGTTAGTGGCTTTAAGGGTGACAGCAAGATCGAGGGCAATTTAATGAAATCCACTTTACTTAACCTGAATCATTCATAGCCACTAAGTCACTAAGACACCAAGTTTTAAAAAATATATACTTATCAAAAATCATCACTCACAGATGCAAATAATTCTGTTTAAAAATGACCTTGTTCATAACTTGAATAATCTTTGTGGCTTAGTGTCTTCGGGGCAATAATTCATGAATAATGCAGGTTAAGTTGATCAACTCATGATAAGGCTTTTTATTAATCGTTCTTAGAAATCCACCTTCTCAGACGATGGTAATTGACTGGATACATCGTCCGTGATTCATTTGAGTGGGCCGCTGGTGGATTCATGTCACTGATCCCGCTGTGATCTTTATTCTTCCCATTTTCGAACCGTTCTTTTTTGAAGGAAGAAGAGTTCTAAGAATTAAGAAAACCTGTTTGCAGCCTCGTGATTCCCATGGGGCTGGGGTGGTTTATAAGAATAAGTTGCTGCAACCTTTGATTGAAGATGAATAACCACAATATACGGTTAAAGTTGACAATCTCGTAAAAAGGTCGTTTTCGCAAAACTACAGAATGTTGTTATTTATGAATTTAGACGTGTTTTCAGTATGAGGGTGTATTTATCCAACTTGGGGAGAGTTTAGTGATTTTTCAGCTACTCTTTGCGGGGGGCGTCAAAGTTGAAATAATATTTAAGCGGCATGGTAGTTGCTGATGTTAATCGTGTGATATGGGGACACAATTTGTCACCATTTTAGGGCAAACACCACGAAAGAGTCACCTAGGTAGGAGATAAAGCGATATGAAAAAAATTAGTCAACTATATCATTATTTCTTTCAGTCAACCAAAGGCCTGATCCTGCTGGCAATGACAGCGATTTCTGTTATTACAGCAGTTTGGGGAACCCTCTCAGGACCCATGGTTGAATGGGGGGTAAGAGATATTACCGTCAGGTTGACCGGGATGGATTTAATAGCCGTTGAACGGTCTGGTCGGATCATCATGCTCTACCATGTGATTGCCATGATTGTGGTGGCCATTGAAGTATATATGATGACCTCCATTATACCCATGCGAAAACATCAACAATCAACCATCAACGCCACCATCACTTTTGGTTGGATCACTGCCATGGTCTTTGGCCTGGCCTTTGGCTATTTTGGTCATAATTTCTTTTACCACGGCCTTTTTCTGGTGGGTCAATCGCTGATATTTTTTGCCGGTCTACTCCTCGCCACTGCCATTTTTCCCTGGAGACGTGAATATCTGGTTACCAACAATGAATATGCCCATACCAAAAAGGGCTATGACCTGGAGCGAATTGCCTTTTTCCTCATGACTGCAGCCATGCTGATCTCAGCTGGTTTTGGAGCTGTGACAGGCTCATTCTGGTCCAATGGTCACGAAACCTTTCTGGCCGAAGACCTCATTCGTGAACCAAGTAAAACCGCCTTGCAGAAATCAATTATTGGTCACTTGCACATTATGTTGACCTTGATTGCTATTTCTATCACCCTGATTGTCGGTCGCTGGATGGATTGGAAGGGCAAACTGCATAAAATTGGTATGCCGCTCATGATGATTGGTATTGTTGTTATATCCGGTGGTGTCTGGTCTGTTGTTTGGACCAAGATGGCCCACACCTTCATCTATGTAGGCTCGATCTTTGTCATGCTCTCAGCCCTAATGCTGGTTATCTATGCCTGGGCTAAGCTTATCCGTGACCGGATCGCCGAATTGGGTATAGAAAAGCCGACGTTTTTCCAGAAACTCAAGGCTCTGCTGCATGATCCCATCAAATTCGGTCCCTTCTGGCAAATGGTGTTCATGAACTTCACCGTGAGTGGTGTTGGGATTTTCATGGCCATCAAGCTGGATGAGATCTTCCGCGTCTGGCCCGCCCGTGAAGAACGGGTGGCCCTCACTGGTCACTGGCATATATTGTCAGCGATTGTAGCCACTATTATCATTATGTACTATGTTGATATTTCGGGTATGAAAGGTAAAACCAGGAAATGGTTCGGCTGGACCTTGATCATTGGTTCTGACATTGCTTTTGCAGCAGCCACCATATTTTCAATGAAACGGCTCTTTGTTACAGAGTATTACGAGCGGCCCCTGGTCAACATAACCATGTTGGCGACTGACTTTGGCCTGGGCGCAATCCTGGTAATTGTGGCGGGTCTTTTAGGCTGGCGGCTGATCGATCTATTCAAAAAAGATGATGCCCTGTGGACAAAGGAAGTTATTGATCCAGAACTTGATATTAATCCTACGGCGGAATTAACCCAAGCGGGTCGGGATAAGATCAGAGCCCAAATGGAAAGCGAGGGCTTATAATGAACTTCATTAAATTATTATTGCCTCTTGTGGTCTTGGCAAACTTCAGTATTGCTAAAGAAGAGATCGAATACGTTGATTCCGGTGTTGATCCAGACCTCTGGATAACGATTCCAGCTGGTGATTTCAATTATGGCCAACACAATCACGTTAAAACCACTGTTGAATACGAGATCATGGCTACCCATGTAACGAACCAGCAGTACGCTGCTTTTTTGAACGCCGCCATAGAACAAAAAGCAGTCTATGTCAAAAATGATACGGTCTGGGGTTTCCATCCTGGCGATCCATTTGATGGGTATCTGCATGAGTTTGAGATTCCTGCTGGCGACTATCCATTGATTCCCATCAAGAACCCGGGTTTACGATTGAAGTATGTAAACGGTAAATTTACCGCTAAAAAGGGGTATGAAAATCACCCCATGGTGGAAGTGAGCTGGTTTGGTGCCAATGCCTATGCCCAATTCTACGGCTATCGCTTACCTCTGGAGATCGAGTGGGAAAAAGCAGCCCGCGGAACTGATGTCCGACCTTTCCCCTGGGGGGATCACATTGAGAAAAACCGGGCAAACTTTATCAGTAGTCATAATCTATTCGAAAAGATGTTTGGCGACGTTGTAAAGACTACTCCGGTGGGTTTTTATAACGGCGAAACCCACAATGGATATCAAACTCTTGATAATCGCAGTCCTTATGGCCTCTATGACATGGCCGGGAATGTGAAACAGTGGGTGGGGGATGACCATAAAGATGTCCACTATCGTTACATACGTGGTGGAAATTACAATAGCTATGAATTATATCTAAGGGTCTGGATGAGAGATAGTGCCGGTCCGGAACATTCCAGCATGAGCCTGGGTTTTCGGTGTGCCCGAGATCCTGTTGTTGAAATTGAGATTGCACCGGCTGACTCGATCACAACAGAATAAACGTTTTTTTTGGGATCGTCCGCATAGATCATGATCACAGGTCTATGCGGGCTTTCAATCGATGAGTGGTAATATATATTGATGGAGCATGTTACAATCAAAGAATAGAGCAAAATGACCCTTATCTCCACAAAGTTCAGACACTACTGGCCGCTTATTAAAAGTTTACAAACGGGCCTCCTTATTCTCACCGGCCTAACCGGTTATGTATCGGCTCGTTGCCCTGTCTATAATCTTACAACTTTGCTCAGTGTGGTTGGCACCCTGTTTTTGACGGTTAGCGGATCAACGATCCTTAATATGGTCTGGGATCGGGATATTGATGCGAAAATGAATCGGACCAAGCATCGACCCCTGCCAACGGGCCTGGTTCAAGCTCGTGAAGCCTGGATCGTGGGGCTCACCAGCTCATTAATGGGATTGCTTTGGGCGGTATATCTAGACCCATTGTACGCCCTGATAATTTTTGCTGGATTGTTCTTCGATGTGGTGGTCTATACTATTTGGCTCAAGCGTAAAACAGCCTGGTCCATCGTTTGGGGTGGAATATCAGGGGGTATGCCCATCCTGGCTGGTCGTGCTTTTGGTTTGGGTAGTGTCGATGCCGTCGGTATCTTTTTCATGCTGGGGATCCTGTTCTGGATTCCCACTCACATTCTCACCTTCAGTATTAAATATGTAGATGACTATGCAGCAGCAGATGTACCTACTTTTCCGGCAACTTATGGCGTGGCAACTACTCGGCTGATAATTTCGGTCTCCAGTTTTATAGCGGCTTTGAGTATTATCCTTTCAGGCCTTATGATGGATCTGGGGGCGGGTTATCTACGGCTGATCATGGTCCTGGCTGTGGGCTTGTCAGGACTGGCGCTGAGTACTATATTCAATGCATCAGAACGAATTAATTTCGGACTTTTTAAATATGCTTCACTTTTTATGATGACCAGTATGTTTATGGTAATCCTGGGAGCCCGGTAACGACTTTGGTAAACATTAATCGAATTATTCTACTGCTTGTCACCATAGTGGCTGGGGTTCAGATTGTAACCGGGATCGAAGATTACGGGACAATCCCCATCGCCTATTACACTTTTTCTTATGGTATTTTCCTGGTTTCAGCTCTCCTGATGCTGCTCCTGGGTGTAGATATAATTGAACATGATCTCGCGGCTCTGGCTACCAGCATGTTGCCGCTGGGATTTTCAATGGGTATGGTGGCTGTCTTTCTTCCAGCATACCATTTAGAATACGGGCTGGTCGTTTCAATATTATATGCAGGTCTGGTAATCCAAAAACTGCGGCACCAGGATAAATCAGCCATGCTGTTTCAGATCATGTTACACGGGCTAACAGGGCTGATCCTGTTTTTCATGCCCTTGGTCCTGGTCATTCAAGGAACTGTCAACCCAGGTTACCTGGGAATCAGTGTTGGAACAGGATTAGTTGCCATAGCCGGGATGGCATTGGCTTTCATGAAATCTGGTAAACCGATCCTTAACAAGGAACAAATTTACACGATTTTCCCCAGTGTTTTATTGCTGGCTGTGGTCGCATTCTCAGTGGGCATTGGCAGTCGATAAAACCGAAAAATAATAAATGCGCAACTCGATGAGGGGCGCAGGATTTAAAACAGTTCTAAAGGAAGAGGAGAGTAAAGATGAATTTGTTTGATCAAGCAGTTTTACTGGCAACCGGTTTGGTTGCACTTTATGCCATTTGGGTACTTATGGGCCAACAGAAGGATGAAGCAACCAAACATGTGGCAAACTATTACTACATGGTCTCATTTGCCGTCTTGTTTGTTTCTGGCGTGTTGTTGATCTTTTTGGGTTGGGAGATACTAGGTCTCCTGGGTCATGGTAGCGGGACGAGTAAGTTTGTGGCTATCGTTGCTACCCTGATCCCATTTTCATTTGCCACTGGACTGGTAGCCAGATTTTATCCGGAGAAGGAAAAAATGTATCTGGGTATTATGGCTTTAGGTCTGGTTCTGATCGGTGTCAGTCGCATCATGGAAATGAGCACCCTATCCAAAATAGTCTATCCGCTTTTTCACAGTATTGCCGGCCTGACAATTTTTGTTGTTCCCATTCTGGCGGTGAAAGATGGTACGATGAGTAAATGCTTCTATTGGGTCACGGTAGGTGGAACCCTCATTGGTCTTGGTGGAATAGCTTTAGGCTTTCTCACAGTAGGAAGACAATTATTATTCTTCTCGCCTGAGTTTGTTCTCATGATCCTGGCACCGCTGCTATTTCTAACCGCTTTTGCATATATGTGGGGATTAAAACGAGGTGATCACTAGTCGCAGGTAGTAAAAACTTGATTATCGGGGCAGATATTGTTATCTGCCCCGCATGTTCAACCAGGTCAATGTTACATCATTTGCTATCAAATCAATCTTCGCGAAGGAATAGGGTGACTATGACGATCTCGGCCTCTTTATTGACTGGTGAAGGGAATATCTGGAGTTTGCTTCATTGCGTTGCTTTTGGCAATGACACAGGCTTATTCTTCTTGCTTAAATCATGAGTCCTATCATACCCGTCCCTAAAAGATACCTTTTGCTGGTTTCCGGTCTCATGTGGAGCGCGGTGGGACTTATGTTGATCGCCCTGGCGACCGGTTGGTTGCAGGATCTGCAATTTGAACCTCACTGGTTGATCATTGTGGAGGGAATAATTCCCGGGATACTGGTAGCTGTCTTCGGTTTTACCCGAATTGTTCAAAAGAATATCCAGCGTATAAGAGCAATGGATTCACAGGCCTCTGTGTTTGCCTTCCAGGCCTGGCACAGCTATGTGTTGATCGTTATCATGATGTCCATGGGTATTTATGTCCGGCAATCCGGATTGATCCCCATGATCCTGAAGACCCCCGGGTACTACACCATCGGAACAGCTTTGTCAGTCAGTAGCATCAAGTATTATCAGGCGTTTATAAGAAATAATTCAAGCGGATAATTCGTATCTCCCAAAGATTTTAAAACTTAAGTAGCTTACAAGTTCAGACGAGATAATAAATTGGGTGAAGAGCGAAAAACCACTAGATTGGGGTGTCAATTTTGACAAACTTGGGGATAAGCAATGAGTACACACCTGTCAACATAATTCGCATCTGCTGAGCGGACAGCAACCAGTGATCTAAAAGACCAGGTTAATTTTGCTGCAGCTGAATTTGATCAGAACCAGAATGCTAGAACGAGAGATACCGGAAGCTCATGAAATAGTTTACACCACTCAGCTGACTGCCCTGGAAATCCTGCCAGACAGGCGCACCAACACCAGTGATCAAAGAAACTTGATCATTGACTTCCCAGATTAGCTGCCCAGTGGCACCCAAAGAACTTCCTCCACTATTGGGGGCCTCAAGACCTTCCCATAAATCAGGTACTTCGTGCTGCAGGTTCAATTTCAAATAAGGAAATAGGTTCTGAAAGATTGGTTTCTGCCAGATGGAATGGAGTGCCAGATTAACATTGCGCCCCGACTTAAAACCCACTGAACTCTCATTGAGCGACTCTCTAACCCGACCAGCCAAGCCGAAAACGATTGGAAATTCCGAACGGTGCCACCATTCAGCTCCCAATGACAGGGCGTATTGACCGGCTCCCAGGGCAAAATGACTGTGTTCCACTTCATCAGCATCTTCAGAGAAGGGATTGAGCTGATAACTATCAGCAGTCGGAAGTGACAGTGATGCATCAATAAAGATCCGTTGACCGGGACCGAATGGGGCATTTTTTACAATTCCCCGGATGCCAATCTCCAGGTCACCAAGTCCCTGGATTTTCTCATTTCGGTGATGGGTATCTTCATGTTCAACTTCATATTGTTTCCAATACTTGTAAGGCAGACTCCAAGTCAGGTTAATCCGATTTGATATGCCGTATAAGCCGAACAGGTTTGTAGCAGTGATATCCACACGCCCCACATGATCAGCATCAGCTTCGGCGGAAGCAGATTCTGCTATGGGTTCCAATTTATTGATGAGGATTGATGACCCACCCATCCAAGACCCTGAATTGACCCCAACCCCCTCAGTTGTACTCCCGACCGGGAGTGAAGGATTACTTCAGAGCGGTCACTGACCCCAGAGGGGGATGGTCGTAACCATATATATTAAAAGTATGAGTTGCTTAATTTTCATCTTAGAACATCCTTTCCAGGCGCAGCAGGTCCTGTTCAGTAGGGTTGCCAACCTGCACCAGCTTACCATCGATCACCAGGGCCGGGACTGCTGTCAACCCATATTGGGCTGCTTTCTGACAACAACTTCCATCCGTGCATTCATCAGCCCTGTGAATTTCGATCTCCCATTGAGAGAACCGCCGACTGTATTTTAATTGAGCTTCATTACACAAGCGGCAACCCGCTACAAAAAGTTCAACTTGCATTGCATTTTCTCCAGGTAGTTTTTATTAATAGTACCAATATATGGCCGTCATCATGTCGCACAGCAACTCAACTCCTTTACATCCTTCTCAAAGGTCAAAGCAGCCAGCTTAATTCCTTCGGCATTGGTGAGATAAGGATGGAACATTTCAATCAGTGCTTTGACAGTGACACCATTTTTAATCGCTAAAGCAATTTCCATAATCATCTCAGAGCCTTCAGGTGCTAAAATCCTGGCACCGATAATTCGATCCGTGTCCGCATCCCTGATCAATTTGATCATTCCACGGGTATCTCTCGCGGCCAGTGCCCGTGGGACATACTCCATGGGTAAAACCGAGGTTTCTGCATTGATACCCAGCACTTGAGCCTGACGCTCATCCAGGCCAACACCGGTTACCTGTGGATCGGTAAAGATCACCCAGGGCAGCACATTGTAATCACGCTTACCGGTCTCTCCCAGCAGCGCGTTCCGGGCTGCCAGCTTACCCTCATAAGCAGCTGTGTAAACGAACATGTTCTCATTGAGCACATCGCCCACAGCATAGACGGATGAGATACTCGTCGTCAGCTGGTCATTGACCTTAATTCCACCATCAGGTTTAAGCTCAACACCAATTGATTCAAGACCCATATTATCGCTATTGGGTGTGCGACCAGTGGCAATAATAATCTGATCTGCTGTGAACGATTCAGTTGTTCCATTGACCTTACTTGCCACCATGATCCCTGAGGCTGATTTAGTGATCTTTTGAAACTGGGTATTTGTCACAACCTTGATACCCTCATCTTCCAGATAAGCGGTCAGTGCATCCGTGATATCTGCTGTTTCAGTGGGTAGGATTCTCTCCGAACGCTGGAGGATGGTGACCTTACTCCCCAGGCGCGAAAACATCTGGGCAATCTCCAGAGCAATGTAGCGCCCCCCCAGAACGATTAGTGATTTGGGTCGTTCGTCCAGCTCGAAAGCACTCTCATTGGTGAGGTAATGCACGTCTTTTAAGCCATCGATATCGGGGATATTGGGTCGAGCACCAGTGGCTACCAGTAGAAAGTCACCAGTGATCGTCTCACCATTCACTTCAACAGACTTAGGAGAGCTTAAAGTTGCTCGTCCGATTATCTGTCTGATCCCATCAATGTCCCTGATAACATCCACATATTTTTGCTGCTGCAGTTGACCAACCAGATCCCGTTTCTGCTGCATGATAGCCTTGAAGTCTGAAATCCGGCCTTCGGTTTCTATTCCGGCAAATGTGTTATTCTGTGACTTATGCAGCGATTCAGCTGCTCTAATCAGATTCTTGGAAGGAACACAACCAACATTGACACAAGTCCCACCCAGGGGTAAGCCATCATTGATCAGGGTGACCCGAGAGCCCAGGGATTGAGCTTCCAGTGCCGCACTGAAAGCGGCTGAACCGCCTCCGATTATAATTAGATGTTTCGTACTACCATCACCGGAAGTTTCACCTTTAATATTAGTCACTTCGTAATGACCTGTTCTGTTTACCAGGCCTACCAGATCATCTGAGCTCAGCACATCCTCATCGTAGGTCACGCGGGCATTCCTTTTACCGTAACTGGCCTGTTTTTCTTGCACACCATCGGCTGTGAGCAGCCTGGCAACGCTGGATTCACAACTAGCACAGGTCATACCGGATATATTCATTTCAATGGTCTTAATTTTCATGATTGCACCTTTTTATTCCTCTGCACGTATTTCAATTCTACAAGGTCATACGCTCTGTACCATGGTCCAGGGTTCCCGATCTTTTTAATTATTTATTTCGAAGGCATCCAGGATGGGACATTTACCGGCGGGTCCACTACCGTGACAAGTTGATGCGAGAGTCGTCAGGGCCCGCTGCATACTGCGAAGTTCTGCAATCTTGTCTTTAATGATGGTAATTTTCTGATCAGCTTTCAATTTCACTTCCTCGCAGGTGGAAGAGGGGGCCACACGCAGTTCCAACAGCTCCTGGATATCAGCCAGCGTAAAACCATGTTTCTTGGCCAGCAGGATAAAATGCAGGCGTTTCAAATCATCATCTGTGTAGAGTCGATACCCAGCAGGACTGCGCGAAGGCTTTGGCAACAGTCCTTTGCGTTCATAGAAACGAACGGTTTCGTGATTGATATTGGCTGCCTGGGCCAGTTTGCCGATAGTGTAAGTAATCATATTACCTCCTGTCTGGGGACAATATACAACATTGTACCATACTACAAGGCAAGAGATTATTAAAAAGGTTATGGTTAGTGGTGATTAGCCCATCGAAATGCTTAATCGTGACACAGGTTTCGAGAGTTTTTCGATAAACCCTTGTTGTTAAAAGCTGGTCAGTGACCATTAACCCCAGCAAAGTACTTAGCGATCAGGAAACAGGTTATACTTGCTATTGTTAATATATCAGGTTATATTAAACTAATCAATTGAATAGGTTAATACAAATATATGATAACTCAAAGCCGTAAATTCAAAGATTCCATTTACGAACAATTTGGCAGGGTGGGCAAGGCAATTGCCAGCCCAACCAGACTCGAAATTCTAGATTTATTGTGCCAGGGCCCCAGAACAGTCGAAGTACTTGCAGGAGAAGTTAATCAAAGTATCGCTAATACATCACAACACCTGCAAACTCTCCGCGCCGTTCGATTTGTTGAAGCCGAAAAACAAGGTCTTTACGTTACTTATCGCCTGGCCGATAATGAGGTTTGTGACTTTTATAGAATGCTTCGAGATTTCGCAGAATATCGCCTATTCGAAATCGGCTATCAGAAACAACAATTTCTCGAGCAACATGGCATCCAGGAGGTTTTTGATAAAGCGGATTTACTACAACGCATCCAAAGTGGTGCGGTGACCGTTCTTGATGTTAGACCGATACAGGAGTATCAGGCAGGTCATCTTCCTGGGTCTATCTCTATTCCGCTGCAAAACCTAAGGCAGCGCCTTAACGAGCTTCCTGATGACCAGGAAATCGTTGCCTACTGTCGCGGACCATACTGTGTACTTGCGGTTAAGGCTGTCGAGCTCCTCCGGGAAAATGGCTTTAAAGCTGAGCGTCTGGAGGACGGTGTCGTTGACTGGAGAGCACAAGGTTTCCAACTGGAGTATGCAGATGCAGTGGTGTAAGCACTTATCGTTACACACGCATTTATCAGTATAATAAATCAAGGAGGATTAACATGCCTGAGCAACTTATTCACAGTATCCTGTTAGCATTTCACAACATAGCCCTGGTTGGCTGCGCAGCAGCACCCTTTTATAACAAAAATTTAGTTACAACCAGGGCGCAATATGGTCCCAAGCTCTACTATGAACTCGATAAGGTGGTAGAGGATACAATACAGGGGAATACTCCGTATTGCATAGCCTTTATCATAACCCTATTTGTAACTGGCATAGGAATTCCCCTGAATCATTACGCTTTCGCTGGGGCTTTCAGAGAAATACACATGGTAGGTTCAATTGCTCTGGTAATGAAACTGCTTAGTGTTTTTGGCATGATGGTGATCATGTTTAAAATTTTTACTAATATCAATCCTCGCTTACGAGAGTTATTTTCTGAATTCACACCTGATGGAGCAGCACAACAAGATGCTGAAACAGAATTCTTTGCATTGCGTGCGCGTCGTAAAGCACTGTGCGATACATGCCTGAAATTCGCATTTGGGGTTCTTATCTTTAGCGCTTTCATGGGATTCTCAATTTAGGCAGCCTGGGGGAAAGATCATGATCACATTCATATTGAATTATGCACCCTATGGCAACGAGAAAGCGTACAACGCATTGCGTCTCGCACGCGCTCTGGTGAAGCAAAAAGAGACCATCAGAATATTTTTAATGGATGATGGAATCGTTAACGGCATTCAAAATCAAAAAACACCAGATGGCTATTACAATATTGAGCGACTGCTTAAAGGTTTTATCAAACGCGGTTATGATGTCCACACCTGAGGTACCTGTTGTGATGCCCGTGGGGTATCAGAAGAAATGATGATTGAGGGTATTGGCAGGAGTGATATGGATTCATTGGCAGGGTGGATTACAAGTAGTTATCAGGTCTTGACTTTTTAATGGCGCAGGTGGTTATTCCGGAAGTTTCGGACATCCCGGCAAGCCTGTCGGGACTATGCTTCACATTTGAAGTATGACGGGCTCGCAACAAGTTCCTTCCCGACACGATTGTCGGGACCTTCTACTCTCAGAGATCACAGAGTGTTGTTATTTATGAGTTTAGATGTGTTCGCTGTATGTGAATGTATTTATCCGACTTAGGGTATATTTAATAATTTCTCAGCTACTTTTTGCCGGTTCGTCAAGTTCGATAAATAAGGAAATATTTTGAACTTATAACGCAATTTTTAAGTCCAACTGGTATTAATAAATCATGTCCAAGGCTGACTCCAAATGATCGAGAAAGATATCAATATCCGTAACTAGGTGGGAAGTAGATAAAAATCCGGCTTCATACTGGCTTGGGGCAAGGTAAATCCCCTTGTCCAACATTATATTAAAATACCGATTAAAGCGATCAATGTCACATTTAGCCACATCAAGCGTATTCTTTGGTGCATCCGGCATAAAAAAGAGGGTAAACATGCTCCCAACACGGTGTTGAGATAGTGGCAGGTTCTTTGTCTCTATGATGGAACGGATCCCATTTTCTAATTGTTTACCAAGCTGTTCAAGAGTGTTATAGGTATCATTGCTTAATCGTTTAAGAGTTTCCATACCGGCAGTCACAGCCACCGGGTTTCCACTCAAGGTTCCCGCCTGGTAGATCGGGCCGGCAGGGGCAACCTGTTCCATATACTTCCGTTTCCCCCCGTAAGCTCCAATGGGCATACCTCCACCAATCACCTTGCCATAGGTTACGAGATCAGGATCGATTGAATAGCGTTGTATTGCACCCCCGGCAGCAATCCGGAAACCAGTCATGACTTCATCCAGAATCAGCAAGCTCCCGTGTTGGTGACACAGTGACTTGAGATTATGTAGAAACCCTTCCTGAGGTGGGATACAACCCGTATTGCCATTCACAGGTTCAACGATAACTGCAGCTATCTGATGGGGATTTTCTTTAAACACCAGCTCAACAGAATCCAGGTCATTAAATTGTGCCAGCAAGGTGTCAGCCGCAGTACCACGCGGAACTCCTGGGGAATTTGGTTCACCCAAGGTCATGGCTCCTGACCCGGCTGCAATCAGAAAAGCATCGGCATGACCGTGATAATTACCATCAAACTTGATAATTTTATCCCGACCAGTCGCACCACGGGCTACCCGAATCGCACTCATGGTTGCTTCTGTCCCACTACTTACCAGACGGATCATTTCAAGACCGGGAATCCGATCAATAATTAACTCAGCAAGCTCTATTTCCAGCTCAGTCGGTGCACCAAAGCTCAATCCTTGTGTTGCTATATTCTGCACAGCAGCAATAATCTCCGGATGAGCATGCCCCAGGATCATAGGACCCCAGGACCCTACGAAATCCAGGTAGCGCTTGCCATCTACATCATAAACAAAGGCGCCCTCACCCCGGCTGATGAATGGAGGTGTTCCCCCAACACTCTTAAAAGCCCGAACAGGCGAATTCACTCCGCCCGGTATCGACTTCTGGGCACGCTTCATCAATGTTTGACTCTTAGACATCATATTTAATCTCTTTCATTAAACTATACCTTTAAAAAATTCGCAGCTTCTTTAGCAAAGTACGTTATAATTATATCTGCACCAGCTCGTTTCATGGCAAGTAGTGATTCCAGCATCACAGCATCTCCATTAATCCAGCCCTTTTCAGCAGCGGCTTTGATCATACTGTACTCACCACTCACATTGTAACAAGCAACTGGTAATGATGTAGAGTCCTTTATCAGCGAGATAATATCAAGATATGCTAAAGCAGGCTTTACCATGAGGATATCAGCCCCCTCATCAATATCCAGTTCAGCTTCCCTGAGGGCTTCACGTCGATTGGCTGGATCCATTTGATAAGCTCTGCGATTCCCAAACTGGGGAGCCGACTCAGCCGCATCACGGAAAGGTCCGTAGTAAGCTGATGCATATTTCACGGCGTAGCTCATAATGGGTACCTGAGTGAAATTATGATCGTCAAGTGCATCTCGAATCGCTCCCACCATACCGTCCATCATTCCTGAAGGCGCCACCATATCTACGCCAGCTTCAGCATGACTGATAGCTTGACGTTGGAGATAATTAAGGGTTTGGTCGTTATCTACCTCCTGATCCGCTAGAACTCCGCAATGCCCATGATCAGTATATTCACACATGCATACATCTGTGATTAACATTAGTTCTGGATAGTCTGCTTTCAACTTGCGTAATGTCTGCTGAATAATTCCTTCCTCATTGATTGCATCACTTCCAACTGCATCCTTTTCTGCAGGAATACCAAAAAGAATTAACCTTCTAATCCCGGAGTCTAGAACCTGATCGATTTCCTCTTGAATGCGATCAAGTGACCACTGATAGATTCCGGGCATAGTCTCAATGGCACGTTTGGTATTCTGCTGTGCAGTAACGAAAACGGGGTAAATTAGATCGTTTGTGGTCAGGGTTGCCTCACGTAACAGATCCCTGAAGTTGGCATCTTGCCGCAGGCGACGGGGTCTTTGAATCAGGTCATAGATGTCTTTTGGCATGGTTTTAATCTCCTCATTCAGCTTGATCAATTAAAGCTTCAGCTAATTCAGACGCATGTTTAATTGTATCGGCTACAGATATTCCCGAACAGTAATTTCCGGTAAAATGTAGGCCGGGATGTTGCTTCTCGAGACCTGATAGTATGGCTTTGTATTTTCCATAGCCCACATTGTATTGTGGAATCGCTTTGAGCCACCGTTTCATCAAATGAAAAACAGGAGAACCTTTGATTCCCAGCAAGCTACTTAGATCAGCCATGACTGTTTTAATCAGTTCAGAATCTGCCAACTTGGTCAAATCAGGCTGACGCACTCCTCCAAGAAATACGGTTATGGTAACATGACCCTCAGGGGCTCGGTCGGGAAACAGAGTCGAGGTAAAGAGTGCGCCCAAAATGTTTAGCTGCTCAACTTCAGGGACCAACATTCCAAAGCCGTCTAGCGGATGGTCAACTTGTTCCCGCTTGAAACCCAAAGTCAATGTCGTTACCGGTGGGTGGTGTATCTCTGCGAGTTCGCTGAATCCCTGCACATTTGCACTATTCAAGGTTAGTTCCTCTAAATGATATACAGGTCCTGCGTAAATAACATGATCAGCATGCTCCGTTTTCTCAGCCCCATCATCACAGCGAACTTGTACGATCCACTTATCCTTTTCTCTAGATAAGGCAGTAACTTTGGTGTTTGTTTCAAGGTCAGTTCCAAGACGACTTGCCAGTATTTCCGGCAGTGTACCAAGTCCACCTTTAAAGGAAATCATTCTAGCGCTTTGCTTGGACTGTTCCGCTGACTTTTTACGCTTTTTAGCCCCTTTAATCTGGCCTTTGATCAAGCTACCATATTCTTGTTCCAGTGCGTAGAGTTTTGCAAAACCATGCTTTACGCTTAACTGTCCAGGATCGCCAGCATAGACGCCTGCAACAAATGGGTTAATGGCATAATCCAGGAATTCTTGTCCCAATCGGCGGAGAACAAAATCAGCTAGCGATTCCTCATATCGATTATCCCAAGCTGGAATAAATGGCTCTCGGATTAATTTCAACTTAGTCAATAAGCCAAATAGGGGCGTCAGGATGAAGGCGATTGGAGAACCAGGTAGCGCAACGGGTTTATTCTCTCGAACAATAAAGCGTTTCTGCCCCGAATCATTGGCATAGATTTTTTCGCCTGTTAAGCCAGCGGCATCGATCAATTCAGCAACTTTGGGCGATGTCTCCAGGACTGTATTGGGTCCCAGCTCCGCTAAGAAACCTTGTTTCTTTTCAGTTCTAATAGCGCCTCCAACTCTCGGGGAAGCCTCGTATAGCGACACCCTCCAGCCAGCTTGCTTAAGTTTGAAAGCAATGGTAAGCCCCGCAATGCCGGCCCCTATAACAGCTACTTTTTTGGTCATTCCAGATTCTCTCTTACTAGGTTTTCTAAAACATCAATAAACTTCTCTGAAGTCTGAACGGTGGATGCTCTTACAAAACGCTTAAAACCCAATTTATGAGCCAACTCAGCGAATTCAATATCTAACTCAAACAGGGTTTCTAGATGTTCAGAAACAAAGGATATTGGATAGACCAGGACTTGTTCGACGCCTGCATTTATTAACCGCTCAAGTTCGTTCTGTAAAGGCGGTCCCACCCATTTAACTGGTCCCACTTTACTCTGAAAGGCTAATGAATGCTTTAATTCACTGGGCAACTTCGCCATAATTTGCTGTGTATTCTCCCGAATTTCATCCACATAGGTATCACCAGCTTTAACCCTGCTCGCAGGTATTGAATGTGCCGAGAACAGAATATGGGGTGTACTTTCAAATCCCGGTAATGACTCCAGGATCCGATCTGCACAGGCCTGGTTATACTCTGGTATCAAATAAAAGCGTTCAATTAAAAGTGGTTCTGGCAAATCTGCCCCATGTCGGCTCCATTCATTGAAAATGGAAAGTGTGGTAGTCGATGAATAGTGAGGGAATAAGGGGAGTAAGATGATACGTTCGAATCCATCGGCACGTATTTCGTCCGCAATCTCCGCAATAAAAGGGTGCCAATAACGCTGGGCTGTGAAGACCTTAATCTCGGGCTGATCTTTGAAGCGATCTTTCAGTGCCTCTGCCTGAGCATTTGTATTTGCTGCCAAGGGTGACCCACCTCCAATAGCCTGATAGAATTTCTTGGATTTTGGAGCCCGCAGGGTTGCGATCATACTTGAAAAGAAAGCCTGCCCAGGCTTGCCAAAGGGGAAATGAAAGATATCAGGATCACTGAACAGTTGTTTCAGAAAGGGTTTTACTTCATCAAGATTACCAGGTGCGCCTAAGTTAGCCAAAATAACAGCCGTTCTCATTTGCATTTACCTGCTTTGGATGATTGATCTAGATTGTCTTTGAAAATCTACCTTCTCCTTCTCCCAGGTAGGCATCGAATGTCATGGCAATATTGCGGATGAAAAGTCGACCCTTGTCGGTCACCTTCAGTCGATGGCTATCAAGTTCAATCAATCCATCCTGCTGGAATTCATCCAGGTTACTCAATTCTGCGCCAAAATGAATTTTAAAATCAAGATTTAAATTACGGCTCATATTCTTAAAATCAATTTCAAGATCACACATCATACGCATGATTACATTACGCCGGATAATATCTTCATCCGTTAAGATGTAACCCTTTTCAATGGGTAGTGTACCAGCCTTGATTTGATCCTGATACAGATTAATATCCTTTGTATTCTGGGCATAAATTGAATCAACCTGGCTGATGGAAGACATCCCAAAAGCATAAATATCCACACCGGCTTTAGTGCTGTAACCTTGGAAGTTACGCTGGAGCGTTTTCTCTCGCTGGGCGATAGCCAATTCGTCATCTACTTTGGCAAAATGATCCATACCTATATAGACATAACCGGAATCTGTCAGAGTTTCGATAATCATCTTCAACATTGCCAGCTTTAGATCCGGACTGGGGAGATCTGTTTCTTTGATCAACTTTTGGTTTGGTTTCATCCAGGGTACGTGGGCATAGCTAAACACAGCCAGACGATCTGGATTAAAAGTTAAAATGGCTTTAAGGGTCTTCTCAAAACTCTCTGGTGTCTGAAAGGGTAGACCGTAGATCAGATCCAGATTGAGAGACTCGAATCCCAGTTCATTGTGCCAGCCAACAATTTCCCTTAGCATTGATTCAGAATTTATGCGATTGACAGCCTTTTGCACCTGTGGAGTAAAATCCTGGACACCGATAGAGTTCCGATTAAAACCCACCTCTCGTAAAGCAACCAGATGCTCTCGAGTTAGTCCGCGGGGATCTATTTCACAGCCAATCTCAGCATCGGCTGCATGTGGGAATAATTCTTGAAGTCGGCCCCCAAGGCGACGGATCTGATCTGGCTCTAAATAAGTTGGGGTACCACCACCAAAATGTTGTTGAACAACCTTACGATCAGGGTTCATCAGCTTGCCAAACAGCTCCAGTTCTTGGAGCAGGTGATTCAAATATGTTTCTACATGATCTTTATTACGGGTAATGATATTTGTGCAACCACAAAAATAGCACAGAGTGTCACAGAAAGGTAAGTGCAGGTAAAGTGACAGATCCCTCTCGTCACTTAAGTTGTTGGCTACAATTGCCTTTGACCAATCCGTTTCTTTAACCTCAGGACTAAAATGGGGGGCGGTAGGATAGCTGGTGTAACGCGGTCCTGGGCGATTGTATTTTGTGACGAGTTCTAAATCGACTTTTAATGACATTTATGTTGTGCCTTTATATCTTTTTTAACCGATCCTTCAGATATCGACTTATTGCCCTTTATATGATTTAACAGTTTCAACCAGGGTTTCCACACACTCAATCTTAGCTGAAGGTAAGATTCCGTGCCCTAAATTGAAGATATGCCCCGGTTTGCCATGCATAGCGTTAAGAATCTTGAGTGCCTCCCGCCTTACTATTTCAGGAGCCGAGCTCATCACTATCGGATCAAGATTTCCTTGAACAGCAGTTTGGCCATCAAGATCGTTATAGAACTGATCAAGGGGAACTGTCCAATCAAGACCCAGCACCTGAGCCTGTATTCGTTTAAGGTCAGTTAACCAAACATGAGCCCCTTTTGCATATACGATAACGGGTACTTCTGGTGAAATTGCTGCCACGATCCGGGCAATGTACTGACCGGATACCTGCCAATACGTTTCTTTAGACAGGATACCTGCCCAACTATCAAAAATCTGGATCGCATCCACTCCTGCATCAACCTGCATTTGTAGATATTTAATAATGGCTTGGGTGTTTAAGTCCAGTAGCTCGTGCAGCATTGCTGAATTCTGGTAAATTAACCCTTTCACATATTCATATGATTTTGAGCTGCCTCCCTCAACCATGTAAGTTGCCAGCGTCCAGGGAGAACCGGAAAAGCCAATCAAGGCGGTTTCTTCACCTAACATACTCCGGGTTAATTCAAGGGCCCGGGGCACATACTGCAAGTGCTCTTCAACACGACCTAGCTGTAATTTGGCCAGGTCTTGTTCAGCCCTGACTGGAAAGTCCATCTGGATACCACCTTTTTCCCTAAAATGGTATGGTTGTCCAAGTGCCTCAGGAATTACCAGAATATCACTAAAGATGATAGCCGCATCAAAGCCAAATCGATCTATGGGCTGCATAGTAACTTTGGCAGCTAGCTCAGGCGTCTTTACCATAGTAACAAAATCATATTGCTCCTTGAGTTTCCGATACTCCGGTAAATATCTACCAGCCTGGCGCATGAGCCAAACGGGTGGACGTTCTAAAACCTCACGACGACAAGCGGCTAAGAATTGTTCTCGACCATTCATTTATATATCCAATTCAGCTATAATGTCAGTTAACAAGCGATCAATGTCCGGTTCCTCTGCCTCCATGTAAACAGCTCCAGCGTATGCTTTAATCGCTTTGCTGGTACTTGGTCCAATGGAAATTAAGCGCGCTCTAAGCGCTCGTAAATCCTTCATTTTAATACTTTGAACAAAGCCCTGTACTGTTGATGGTGAGGTAAGTATGATAGATTCATTGGGGGTGTTGCTGAAGCGTTGTGCTAAATCCTCATTCATCACAACGACTGTGTGGTAAACTGGAAATATTTCGTGTTGCCAACCACGACTAATTAGCCAATCTGGAAATGCCGGGCGTGGTTCAACAGCACAGAATAAAACGACAGGACGTGGTTTTAGCGTTTCGAAAACCCGGATTAATCCGTTTGCATTCTGGTCTAGTGGTTCCCCGGCTGTAACTTCTAGCGTTGCTTCTACCTCTTTTGCCGTTTGTTGCCCGACGGCCCAGATTCTCTTTTTGCTGAAGTCCAGATCAATAGCTGCTGATTGCATCCAAGCATTCAAGCCCACAACCCCGTTACGACTTAGGAATACAAGATAGCACTCTTTTTGGAAAGACTGCTTAACTCGCTCAGGGTCAAAATGAGTTTCATACTTAACTCGAATAGTAGGATGGTGAAAGATGCCAATTCCCACTCGTTTATCAGGGGCAATTTTCGGAGCTCGCACGCCGGTATATATGATCTTATGTGAAAAGCCAATCATCATCAGGTTCCCAGAAGCTCTCTGGCTCCTTTTGCAATGAATTGATCTGCCAACTGATTTCCTAAAAGCTCAGGTTGATCTAATGATCCCGTCAATGATTCGAGAATCGTTTCATTCCCCTCAAAGTTAGAGACGAATCCGGAAATCACGAGCCTCTCACCCACTTTCCGAGCCCAGGCACCCAAGGGAATTGAGCAGCCTGCTTCCAGTTTCCGGCCGAAAGTTCTCTCAGCACGACAACAAGCGACAGTCTCTGAATGAATAATTGGTTTAAGTAGTGTGACCAATTCGTCACGATCTTCACGTAGCTCTATCCCGATTGCTCCCTGCCCGATTGAAGGTATGAACTGTTCTGGA
>JAJRSW010000080.1 GCA_024278595.1 Fidelibacterota bacterium
CCATATCCTTTCCATTCTCCCAACATCCTAATATCATTTTCTAATTGCCTCTTTACTCCACCTTCCAACACCCTATAGCGATATTTTGGAGTCCACACGATATGGTAAAGATGATGGTAGATTACATGCGACATCTTCTTGCAGCGGCTCATCTTTGAATCTAGTGACTTTTTATCCTCAACGCAAACCGTTCAGAACATTACCACCTTCGGAGAAGGTGGATTTCTAAGGAGAATTAAAGCTCTGAACAAGGTCATTTTAAACAGAATTATTTGCATCTGTGAGTGATAATTTTTGATAAGCTTATATTTTTTAAAGCTTTGGGTCTTCGTGACTTAGTGGCTATGAATTATTCAGGATAAAAGCGACCGCCTCATATTCTGGGACAGCCGCTGCTAAATTTTCGGGGAGGGCCAGCTTCAGTCTTCCCGACCATGCGTCATGACTGCTTCGTAATAACGAACTATATGATTACTTGAACTCGATGGAAACGATCCGGCCATTCATGTCAAATACGGCAACCCCATTATCATATAGCCAGACCTGGTTAGTGTCATCCACTATATAACGTTCAATCGGTTCTCCATACTGACGATAGATGCGTTCTTGATCAGAGCCCTTGATCAGGATCGGGGGTGCTTTTTCCTCAGGTTCAAGCGCTACGGGTATTGCTGCCGGTCCAAGTTCCTTGACCAAGGCCAGTTCCTGCTCCATAGCCTCCAAACTGGAAACCAGTGAATCCAATTGAGCCTCCATTTCAGGTGACACACCTTTGCCACTCTCGGCAATGGCTCTTTTCAAGATCTTGATCTGTTTGACAATGACCGGGATTTGCTTGCCCAGTTTTCCCTGATTCTTTTTGAGCTTAGCCACTTCTTTTTCCAGAGCACCGATCTTTTTTACAGCCATCTGCTGGAACTTGACGTTCTTGTCGTTTAAAGCCTTAAGTTTTTTATCAAGCTCAGCACTGGTAATACCAGAAGAACAATTCCACAACAACAGGGATGTTATGGACAGCGCTACAATAATTTTCAGGGATCTTATCATTTTTTTGATCTCAACCTTTATTATTATCAATAATTAATTCAAAATAGCTATAAATTCTGCAATGCCTCGATCTTTTTGATCAATTCAGCACGACCTGTGTTTGTTGTGATATCAATCGTAAAGGTCTCATCCAGCTTCTGCACCCAGGTTAGAGCATCCGCAAAACTACCCTGGGCATAATGAGATGCCGCAACCAAAATGACAACATCCCTAAAATTGATGCGCCAATCGTGGGTAAATTCAAACACTGGCCGGAAGGTATACAGCTCAGTGCCCCGGGCAATTGCCCGGATATAGTCACCCGTCACATGGTAACTCAAAGCCAGGCCAGCCAACATCTCAAAGCGAACCTGACTGCTGTCTACAGTGATCAGATCAAGACCCTCACTAAAAAAGGAGATGGCCGTATCTGGACTATTGAACTCCACATAACACCAACCAGACCCGTTATAGCCATCGATATACATGGAATCCATAACAATGCCTTCCTGGAACTCATTATAGGCATTCAAAAAGTCCCGCTCAGCATACAGGGTCCAACCATATTCCACAAAATCATCCGCTTCCGGATCAATCTTCTCCCGACAGCCAAAAAAGAGGGTTAATAGGATCAGTGTCAGAATCATTGTTTTCATATTATTTTTCATTTCTACACCTCCTACCTGAGAACCAGCATTTTAACTGTTTTAACATATCCTTTGCCCGTCATCAATCTGGCAAAATAAATTCCACTACTCACCTGTTTACCCTGTTCATCCAGACCATTCCAGATAATGGAATATTGACCCGGTTGCAGTTGGGTATCAACCAAATTGCGAACCTCTTGACCACGGATATTGTAGATACTGAATTCAATATCCTGGTTGAGTCCATCCCGGAAACCAATATCATAATCGATGGTGGTTGTGGGGTTAAATGGATTTGGGTAATTTTGGGATAGCTGACTATGCTCCGGGACAATGATGGTCCGGGGTCCCAATTTAAAGGCCCCCAAGCTCTCAACCCAGGTACTAACCCGGTCACCATTATTCATGGATGGCAGTTCAACATATTCATCTGCACGATTACGAACATAGATCGCCTGATCGCCCGCAGAGACCTGCATACTGACCAGAACCGGTTCAGCCAGAACCATTCCATCACTCAATACCTTATACCGGGCATTCTCAGCCAAACTGAGAGTTGTGTCCAAAATAGCGAATTGGGTAGTATAATTGACACTTCCGGCGGTCCCCTGGATTTCAAACTGATCATCCGGACTACGCGCCAGCCAATGCATGCCACTCCGGGCCAGACTGACTGTGATATTGGTCGTGATGGTCGTATCGCCCACCCAGTTGGCTGCGTAGAGCTCAAAGCTGTTGAGTCCTTCAGCAGTGACTTCAACGCTGGCCAGATAACTAAATGTATCCACCTCAGTGATCTCCAGCGTGTCTCCAGCATGGGTCAACACCAGGGTCTCGATCATCCCCAGACTATCAACGATCATCATCTCGTAGAAGGCCGGATAGGCTGGATTCTTATAAAAAGCTAATACTGGTGTTGGGGTATCATAGATGGTCATTGAAACACCTACGGTAAGCGTATCCTGTAGTGGATCATTGGTCGCCAGGCGGAATGTTCCCGCATAGCCACCTACCGTAAAACCAACCGGGTCAATTTTTAAGGCAATCTCAGTACTATCGGCAAAAACTACGGTGCCAGACTCGGTGGTGAAGCTTATCCAGGCCGGTGCATCGACCAGAGACCAACGCAGGTCGGTTAAACCCAGGTTATTCAGGCTGATCAAGGTGTCCACCTCCGAGAATCGACGTACATCAACTGCAATACTATCCGTATTCAATTCTGCCAACGCTGCAGAGGTCGTCACGTGGAAGGTATCAGCCACGGCTGAGGTGTCTTCCAGATCAAAGGCCACGACGAACCATTCTACGATGCTCACGGGATAATCCATTACCGAGACATCCACGGTCAGGGCTGTATCGGTTGTGGCAATGGTGGTATCATAGTCACTCCCCAGCATGGTTATTTCATAGCGCAAGGGATTGCTCTCAATATCAAAGGCGGTGGTCCATGAGAAAGTCAGTAATAGACTATCCGCCGGCATAAGCTGAGTGCTGTCAGTTGGCAGCAGTAAGGTCACCGCTTCCGGTGCATCATTTACATTGAGAACTGTGAGCGTACTGATAACCGAATCCTGAAGTCCCAGCAGATCAGTCACGTAAGTCGCATAAGTATGCTCACCGACAGCTGAGTCAACCGGCAACCAGGTCATGAATCCCGTAGAATCGATGGTCATTCCAGCTGGTGCACTGGCTCCCAGCGTAAAGAAGAGACTATCCCCTCTCGATGTTTCAAAATCCGGATCAGTTGCAAAATAGCTATAGCTGAAAAGTGAATCCTCCAGCGTGGTGGTATCAGACGCAAAAGTAAAGATCTCAGGCGTCGAATTGATGATGAACTGGAAGCTATCCAAAGTCGCCTCGGTCTGTCGATTCCCAGCGCTATCTACGGCCATCAACCGGATGAGATAGTTTTCATGGTTTGATAAAGTATCGGAGGCGATACTGTAGCTCCAGATCCCATCATGAACAATGGGCAATTCAAGACTTGTGCTATCCGAGACCCAATCTGTTCCATCCCAATAGAGACTATCCGAAGCCCGGCTGAGATCCATCCAGAGCGTGTCAACACCGGCAAGTCCATCGGAATACAAACCACCAAACGAGTTGATATCCACCCAATCATCAATGAGATAATATGGTTGGACATCAATACTGGAAAGCGGAATCTCCAGGTCGGCTGTAAGGCGAGAATTGGTCAGTATCTCAGATAAATTTCCGGCAACATCCACCGCCCTGACATTCTGGTAGTAGTCAGCGCCATGACTGTAGACCATGAGGGTGTCCTGTAGGCTAATATCCAGTGACAGCCAATCCAGAAAATCACTGTCGCCAATAGCATGACCGATGGAATACTCATAACCGGCTATCCCCGTAGTGGCATCATTAAAACCGCTCCACTGTGCCTTAAGTGTATCTTCAGCATTAATAAAAGGATCACTAGTGGTTGCTTCTGCGAGAAAGGCGCCCAGGGTGGGTGCTATTTGATCGGTGAGCAGCCAATTGTCGATGATGGCTCCCGTGGTATCATTCCCTCTTCCATCGACCATTTGGACCCGCAGATCGATCTCCAGGTTTTCACTAAAACCGGCCAGCGCTTTAATATCAGATGAGTCAATTATTGTGGACAACTCAGTGAAATTTGCTGACACAATATCAATGGAATCACCAAGATCCACAAAACTTTCCAAACCGATGCGACCCTGAACCTGGAAATACCCCTCCAGTAGACTGGTATCAGCGACCACAGGGGTTGAAACTATAAATTGAATACCTGAATTTGAGGCATTCCAATACCCACTGACAATGTTGCCACCCACGGTTGTAGTATCGTTGATGATCGGCAATTGCGGGCCATCCAGATCGATGGTCAAAGACTGCAGAACTTCACTGCCCAGCTCCTGGTTGCCAGCATAATCAAGCAAACCGGCTGTCACATCCATTCTGAAATTGGAACCGAAACCAGCTAGCGCGCTGAGGGTTGCATGATCCAGCGTCATGACCAGAGTTGTGTTGATCGCGTCAATAGTGACTGTATCAACATCACTGGGAGCCACGAAATCCAATAGATCCAGATCAGTTAACGCGACTTTTATGATGGCACTCCCGCTTAAAAGACTACTATCATCAGCGATGGGGATTTCTAATGTAATCCCGGTGTTGGTGTTGTTGTAAGCAGCCGCGATGGAAGTTCCTCCAATGGCAGTCAAAGGGCCACATTCAAAGGCAGCCGGTGGCCCCACATCGATCAATACTTCATGGATCGAGGTAGCCCCAGTTGAATCATTTCCAGCCCGATCTTCGATTACGATGCGTGTATATAGTGTTTTTGAATCGGCAAAATTCGCCAGATTGGTGATAGATGTACTTCCCAATCTAATGGTATCCTCAATACCAGTAATATCCCATCCCGTAACATTTTCGTAGGCATTTTCATCTGGTGCATTACCAATTGACATATAGATACCGATTGAACCACCAGCTAGTGTTGTATCTGTTTCGGTATCAAATGGCAGCGCAATGAGCAAGCTATCAGCGCCCGTATTCCAGACCCCATCAACCTCATTCGTACCCTTAACGATAATGTCAGAAATATCAGGAGCGTCTGGTATTACCTGATCAATCTCCAGGGTCACCGTGCTAATATTTGAAACGCTTTCATTACCAGCAGCATCCGTGACGATGGCGATGAACTCAATGGTAAGGCCATCCACAAACCCTGTTCCTCCTTCTAATCCTTCCACCTCGGTATCAGGAATTGAAATTGAGACAGGACCTGTTGGTGATACGATGGGTTGGGACACAGCAAAGGTTTCGAAGAAACCATCTCCAAAAACCAGATCGCCGGCGATCTGGAGAGTTCCCCCGGTAAGCGTAACATCATCGGTCATAGGTACGGTTATATCGATCCCTGTATTGCTGATATTCCAATACCCCTCTTTCACATTCCCACCAACGGTGGTGATGTCCGTGAAATCATTTGCAATTGGAAATGTTTCATCAACTTCCAATTGGTCAGGACTTTCGGTACCCAGGGTTACATTTCCGGTGGCATCGGTAATAAATGCGTCAAAGGTCAGGATCAGTCCTTCAATGTCCACAGACAAGGCTTCCAGCTCTAGGCGGGTTATGGGAATCGTGATATCTTCCAATGTCTCAATGTCCACTGGCGTCAGGAAGTTTTCAGCTGCTGCGCCATCAATGGAGACCCGCAATTGAATATTGCCACCCAACAGTGAGTTGTCGCCTGGATCAATGGTAATGGTTACTTCAGCTCCATCATTTCCGGCATTGAAGTATTGCGTAACAACGGTACCGCCAGTAGCTGAGACGGTTCCCACTGTAAAATCGATGGGATCACTGTAGTCAATGATCAAACTGTTGTCACCCGTGAGACCGGTGGTCGTATTTCCAGCCACATCAGTGACCACAGCCCTGAAGTAGATGGTATCGCCATCCGCAACACCGTAAACCCCTAACTGGGCTGACGAAATAACAGTTGAATAGGTCGTATTTATATCACCAATCAGCAGAGTTGCCGCTGTGCCAAGGTCACTAAAGCTTCCAGCGACTCCTATAGCTGCCTGAAGTTGGAAGGTTCCATCCTCCAAACTGGCATCAGCATCCAAAACGGTTGACAAGGTCACATCTTCATTGGAGAGATTCCAATACCCCTGATTCACAGTACCACCTGAGACGATAATATCCCCCGTGGTGGTCTGGGTTGGATCGATCTGGTCAACTGTGATGCTAACGGCGCCAGTTGAACCTGTGGTACTGTTCCCGGCAATATCAGTTAGAACACCTCTGACCTGTATCACAACATCCTCAGCAAATCCGGCAAGATTGTTCTCTAACTGGCTGGCTGACAATGACATGGTCAGATCAATGATCCCCACCGCACTTACATCACCAATAGTTGCAAATGCGTTACTACCAACCCGGGCTTCCAATTGTGCCGTTCCCCCATCCAGCGAGGCATCGGCACCGGTAATTGGCAGAATTACTGTCAGACCTGTATTATCTTCATTCCAGTAATCAGCGACAACCGGGTCACCCAGGGTCACAATATCACCCGTTGTAAAATCATTCGGGACGATCCCGTCCACCAGAATAGCATTATTATCGGCCAGATTATTGGCCACAGGCAGGGTGAGCACCACATCGTTATCAGCTGCATCCCTGAGGGTCCCAGCCGAAAGAACGGCATCCCCAATGGTAAGGTCTGGACTAACATCGTCAACCTGGACCGTATAAGTACCGCTGGCTGTCGTATTCGAGGCAAATGCTGAAATAGTCACTTCACGATCGATTGTACCTGTTTCCAGTGTTAACAGTATATTTCCCCCAACCAGGGTAACGGCTTCAGAGAATTCAATATCGATAATGAGCGATTCTCCAAGTCCCAGTGAATCCGCGGCATTAGTACTGCTAATACTAACTATATACGGAATGTCACCATCAATGATCAATTCACTGTTGTCAGCCAGGTTCTCCCCAACCGGGAGACTAAGGTCAATATCATTTCCAGCGGCATCCCGCAGGGTTCCCAACCCGTAATCCAGTCCTGTGACGTTCAGATCTGAGCTTACCTCACTCTCAAACACCGTATAGCGTTCGGTGATTTCAGCCTGGTCGCTAAAGACGCTGGTCGTGAGTTGGGCATCAGTGTCTCCAGTTTCCAGGGTGGTTGTCAGATCATCACCAACCAGTGAGACTGACTCACTAAAGGTGATCGTAATATCGGCAAACTCCCCCACACTAAGACTTCCGCTGGTCGGTGATGATGTTATTTCGGAGATGGTCGGGTCAACCCGATCTATTAGTATCTCAGTGACACTGGTAGTGCCGGTCGTACTATTCCCAACTGAATCTGTGAGGAGCGCAGTAAACTGTACCGTAGCACCCTCTGAGAACCCATTGATCGTTTCAAATACGGCCAGGGTAAAACTCTCGGTCTGGTTAACACCAATTGAACTTATGGTGGCAGAGTTTCCAAGGTCAGCAAAGGTATTGGCACCGGTTCGAGCTTGAATTTGCAGGCTGCCGTTCTGAAGGGATGCATCACTGGCAATGGGAACGGTTACTTCAATATCTGTATTGGTGGCATTCCAATAATTTGCCGTAACAGTTCCCCCCACCGTAATGACTGAACCGACGGTAAAATCTGCGGGTGCAGCACCATCTACCACGATATTGCTGCTGCCAGCTAAATTGTCGGCACCTGTCGGTAATGTGAGATCAAGATCATTACCGGCGGCATCCTGCAAACTACCGGCTGATAAGGCAATATCACTAACTGTGAGATCAGAACTGGCATCGCCGCTCTGGAC
>JAJRSW010000081.1 GCA_024278595.1 Fidelibacterota bacterium
AGGAAGGGGTAAGCTTGACCAGTTCAGAAAGAAACGCTTACCAAAAAAATATATTTATCTCTTCCCGCTAAAAAAAACTTACTACTCCATATTGTGCCAAAACAAGGTGAACTAAATTGTAAACTGTATGTGGTTTACTGAATGTTTACATAATTGTATTTATTATACATAGAGTATATTCTATGTTTTTCCAAATATTTTTTGCGATGTCATGAGGTTTGATAAAGGGAAAAATATTTTGAATTTATAGTGCCGTTTGGAAGTACAGTTGGTATTAGAAAAGTGAAGAGCGGGTGAGGAGAATCGAACTCCCGCCATCAGCTTGGGAAGCTGAGGCACTACCATTATGCGACACCCGCGTCTAAATAAGCGGCTCGAATTAACAGAATTAATGTCTGGAGGGCAAGTCAAATAGCTGATCCGGGTGGAATAGTCAGGATCACCTGGTTACCATTTTTTTTCTTCCAGGCTAAACCTGGTGCAACATACGGCGCCTGCTGAAATACTCATCGCCGACCAGGTATTCCAGTATTTGCATATTGGAGTAGATCAAGCTACTTAAAGTAGCCTAAATGCATGATACTCAATGAGTCACTCCCGTATACAAGATGTAGCGCTTGAGCTAAACAACCCTCAACATTTTGTAGTTTTATGCAAATTGATTCTTGTCATGATATTTGCCCCCTCTATATTCACCACGCTGGGAAATTGTGACCAAATTCACGTGCAGGACACCTCAATCCAGTCTAATAACAATTGGGTAAAGAACTTCTCGCTGTCATTTTTCCGCTATTTTTTGATCTGAGGAGTAAAACAGCTAACGTTTGGAAAAACGCTGAGGAGTAAATCTACATGTCCGAAACCATACAGTTCCCCTTCGAGTTTGACGATAAGGATCTGAGTACACCACCTCTGCAAAATCCGGATCTGCAGATCGAAGCCATAGTCAACCAGAAAAAGCCACGGAGTGGTTCTGATATTGATAGTTACTATGGTCTTGATGATCTGGGTAAGACTGTCCTGCAAAATAAATATTTAGCTCCCGATGAAAATTGCCCGGAGGATCTGTGGCGCCGACTGGCCAAGACCATGGCCGCTCTGGAAGAAACACCGGAAGTCTGGGAAGATCGTTTCTACACCATCCTCCACGACTTTCGCTTTGTGCCCGGTGGCCGCATCATGCATGGCGCAGGGCGCGAAGACATCAAAACCACCCTGAATAACTGTTATGTAGTAGGTATCAAAAATGACAGTATCAACGCCATTTATGACGCCATTATTGAAGAAGCCCGGACCTATAAGTATGGAGGAGGTTGCGGACATGACCTCTCTGTTCTACGTCCCAGCGGCTCAGCGATCAATGGGACTGGCGGTGAATCCTGTGGGCCCGTCGGGTTTATGAACCTGTTTAGCGAAAACACCAATACTATCGCACAACACGGGCGGCGGGGCGCCAATATGCAGACCCTGAGAGTAGATCATCCGGATATCGCTGAATTCGTGGATATCAAACTTGATCTGTCAAAAGTAAAATATTCGAATATTTCGGTGCTGCTCACCCATGAATTTATGGAAGCGGTTGAACTGGATACCGATTTTGAACTCCGTTGGAATGATAAGGTTTACGAAACCATCCGCGCCAAGGAACTATGGGACAAGATCATTGCCGCTGCGCATGCCAGTGCCGAACCCGGGATCATTTTCTGGGATACCATGATCGACTATCACAATGCAGAATACTGTAGTCCTCTGGTCAGTACCAATCCCTGTGGTGAACAACCACTACCTGATGGTGGAGCCTGCAATCTGGGTGCCATCAACCTGGCCCGTTTTGTTGATGATGAAGGTGAATTCCAGTGGGACGAGTTTAACGACACGGTCCGGCTAAGTGTTCGCTATCTTGATAATGTCATCGACTATAACATGGATCGGCATGCACTGGAAGATCAGAAAAAGAACGCACTGGGCGATCGACGGGTTGGTCTGGGAATCCTTGGATTGGCAGATATGCTCATGCTCAGAGGCATTCGATATGATACAGATGAAGCCCTGGAAGCCGTAGAGCAAGTCATGCAGACCTTCTCAACCACAGCCTACAATACGTCCATCGAGTTAGCCAAGGAAAAAGGTTCTTTCCCGAATTTTCAATGGAAGGGCTATAAACAGAGCAAATATATTCAAAATCTCCCTCAGGAAGTGCATAATGAGATCAAAGTTCACGGGGTGCGCAACGCCACCATTCTGACCGTGGCACCAACTGGTTCCGGCGCCATCATCGCCCAGGTGAGTTCTGGTGTAGAGCCCATTTTTAACGTCAGTTACAAACGACGGGTTAAGAAAAATGACAGCTTTGGTGAGAACTTTGACGAATACAAGGTCATCCACCCCACCATCCTCAAGAAATTTGGTAGTGATGAGAACCTGCCGGACTCAGTGATCGTGGCCCATGATATCGACCCTTACTTCAGGGTGAAGATGCAAGGGACGATCCAGCGCTATATTGATGCTTCCATCAGCTCCACCGTAAACCTGCCAGAGGATGTTTCAGTCGATACAGTTGCCAATATTTACATGGCTGCTTATAATGCAGGTCTCAAAGGGATCACCGTATATCGTGAGGGCAGTCGTGACGGGATACTCATCTCTGAGAAGTCCAAGGAGCAAGTGACCGTTGCTGAAGGTGCCGCAATACTGGATCCTGTAGCTGCTTTAGCACCCCCGATTCTACGACCTCGTATACGTCCCAAAGACACTTTTGGTGTGACCCACCGTATCCGTACTGGCGAAGGAACGCTCTACATTACCATCAATCACGATGAAAATGGTCTGTGTGAAATCTTCACCACTATCGGCAAAGCCGGTGGCAATGCGGCCGCTCAGGCAGAAGCGATCAGCCGTCTGATCTCACTCTCATTGCGCAGCGGTATGGATGTCTCTGAGATCATCAAACAACTTAAAGGTATTAGCGGTCCAAACCCGGTGTGGGAAAATGGTCAATTGATCCTTTCCACACCAGACGCCATCGGGAAAGCCCTGGAACAACATATGGCCGAGTTTGATGCTGACAGTACCAATGAACAATTGCAGGCAGTGGTGAATCGGGAAGATGGAAAAGCCCGGTCCGGGAGTGGCGCCGGTTTCAATATGGTGGAGCCAACCAGTACCACCTCCAAGACCATGACGATCTGTCCTGAATGTGGATCAACGATCTCACACGAAGGCGGCTGTTTACTGTGCCACAACTGCGGCTATTCCAAATGTTAGAATACATGTACTAAAAGCAACTGAAAAGCCTCAGGTGACCGGGGCTTTTTTGTATCCGCAGGTCTCTCATCTATGCGAGGGGTTGACCCCCCGTCTGGTGATCACTTCAATAAATTATGAGCCCAGATCGATCCAATGATCGAAGGGGTGATTTCGGAACCAGGTTAATTGGCGTTTCGCGAAATTTCGGGTATTTTTCTGGATCAGGGTTATCATTTCGGATTCATTTAATTCCCCTTGTAGAAAGGCGTAGACCTCTTTATAGCCAATGGTACGCATGGGATAGAGCTCCGCACTGAATCCCATATCCAAAAGTGACTGACATTCCTCGATCAGGCCGGCTTCCAACATGTCCAACACCCGGGCATTGATCCGCTGGTACAGGCGTTTGCGATGACGATCAAGTATGACGAAATTTTCCTTCTTTTGGAAGGGGTCCATACTCTCAGCAAAAGCCCGGGTTGGGATCAAACCGGTGGATTCGTAGATCTCAAAAGCCCGCATCAATTTTTTGTGATTATTATGATGAAAGGTCTCGGCATATTCTGGATCCAATTCATGCAGCTGGTCCCATAGTTGCTGTGCCTGGCCAGCATCAACCAGGGACTGATATTTTTTTCTCAGACCCGCATCTTTGAATTGTTCATCAAAGAGGCCAAACCGCAGGGCATCCAGATACATACCTGCTCCGCCAACCACCACGGGAAGTCGATCCCGCTCAAGAATTTCATTGATCAGAGTACGAGCCCGCTGGTAAAAATCAGCTGCATTCCAAATCACATCAGGAGCTAACTCATTCAGCAAATGGTGGGGAAATTGTGCCAGGATCCCAGGTTCAGGTGTGGCAGTACCGATATTCATATAGCGGTAGATCTGTCGAGAATCTCCACTGATCACTTCAATATCAATCTGCTCAGCCAATTGGATAACGGTAGCAGTCTTACCAACGGCCGTGGGTCCTGCTAAAACGAGATAGTCTGCCTGGGGCTTATCGAGGCGTTGTTTATGGATTTGAAGGGGCTTCAAGAATTTAAATACCTATGATATCAGCTACAATTCTATGTGGGCACCTATGGCAATTGCTGGTAGGCCTTGCGACTGGGGTCTTTTTTTTATTCATGACAAACATCACCGTGCTAAATCACGTTCCGACCGGGCAAGCAGGGAGATCTGCCAGAAAATAATTACTGACCAAAACCGGCTTTAATGCCGCTCGAAACGTTTGTCCAATTCATCGATACTGAGATTGATGATGATGGGCCGACCGTGGGGACAGTAAAAAGGGTTCTCAGTGGCAAACAGGCGATCTACCAGAACTCGCATCTCTTCCTCGGCCAGAGGGTCACCGGCTTTGACGGCTGCTTTGCATGAATAGGAAGCGGCCAAACGTTTTACCGGTGAATAATCAAATACCCGGTTCTCTCGATAATGATCAATGATCTCCTTGAGAATGGCCCCTTCACTCCCGCCTCGCATACCGGTTGGGACGGCTTCCACCAGAATAGTACGGGGGCCAAACTCTCGTAAGCGAAAGCCCAAATTGTTGAGTGAAGGAATGATATCAACCAGAACACTGTAGTCATCAGCAGAAAATTCCCGGGTTTCAGGAAAAAGTAATTGTTGGGCACTCCCCTGGTTCTCATGCATATCGTGGAGGGCTTCTTCGAAGAGGATGCGCTCATGGGCAACGTGCTGATCGATGATGGCGATCCCGTTATTGATCTGACTGAGAATGTACTTGTTATGCACCTGCCAGATAAAACCGCCGGTCTGTCGTTGAGGTTTGGGAGCCACCACTCCGCGATCCAGAACCTGACTGAATTGACGCGCTTTCTGAAGGAGTTCACTCTCTTCATCCGTTCGGATGGGAGGACTGATCCCCTGTTGATCTACAGCTGGTCCGGTAAAACTGGTTTGTTGCGGATCGTTACCAACTGGCGCAAAAAATGGAACATTCCGGGGTTGATTCTGATAACCCGGCATCATCTTGAGTGTCTGACGCAATCCGGTCCCCACAGCTTCTTTCACCACATGGTAAACCCGCCACTCATCATTGAATTTCACTTCGGTCTTGGTGGGGTGGACATTTACATCCACCTCGTTGAGGGGGACGGAGATATCCAACATATAAAAGGGGAATTCCCCGCGCTGGATCAGTGATTTGTAGGATTGGTAGACCGCATTATTGATCAGTCGATCCGAGACAGGTCGTTGATTAATGGATAGGTATTGCTCCCCGCGAGCCACCCGTACCAGATCCAGATTCCCGATAAAACCCTGAACCTTGATATTGCCCCGATTGTCCTCTACGGGAATGATCTTATCCTTATATTCGCTGCCAAAGATGGCTACGATCCTTTCTGCCAGCGTGGAAACTCTCACATCAAAGATGACCTTCTCATCAGCCGCAAGTTTGAAAGCAATCTGGGGATGGATCAAAGCCAGGGGTTTGACCCGCTCCAGGATATGATTGAGTTCGGTCCGTTTGGCTTTTAGAAATTTGAGACGGGCCGGTACATTAAAAAAGAGGTTCTTGACGGTGATACGGGTCCCGGTCTCCCAGGCAGCCGGTTCTACTGTACCGATTCTGCCGGCCTGGACTTCCAGGGAATAGGCATTCTCGCTGCCCCGTGCTTTTGAGACCAGCTCCATCATGGAAACGGATGCAATACTGGGCAAAGCTTCACCGCGGAAGCCCATGGTCCGGATCCGAAAGAGATCATCGATCTCAGCGATCTTGCTGGTGGCGTGTCGCTGCAGGGCCAAAGCCAATTCCTGCTGATCGAGACCAAGGCCATTATCCACAACCTGGATCAGATCACGTCCACCATTCCCAATATTGATCTCGATGCGGGTCGCTTCGGCATCGATGGCATTCTCCACCAGTTCCTTGACTACCGAAGCAGGTCGCTGCACGACTTCACCCGCAGCGATCTTGTTGCATAGATTCTCGGGTAGGATGTGGATACGGGACATTATTGGGTTAGGTGTTAGGAGTTAGGAGTTTGGTGTTGATAATTGACAGGATTTGACTTGATAATTCTTGGGCTTCAGATCTTAGTTCAGCAACCTGTTGCTTCATGTCTGCAACTATTTTCTGGTCATCGATTCCGGGAATATTGATCAGCACATTCATGGCGGCACCTTCCAAACCAGCCTGGGCCTGGAGGACTGCTACGCCAGCATCCGATAAGGAATTTTGATTGCCAATTTCTGCCATCCGGGCTGCCAGTTTCATGATCGCCAATGATTCCTGCATCACTCGCAGCGGTATCTGAGCCGAATAAATGGTCGCTTTCTGGATGGCCTGATCGCGACTGGCCTTTTGCTCATCACTCTTCTTGGGTAAGCGCATGGCGGCCATGACCTGGTTAAAGGAAGCTGTGTCCTCATCGACCAGGTAGAGCAGGGTATCCTTTAAGGCTTGAGCCGCATTGCTTAAGCTTTCGATCTCATCCCAATGGTCGGTATAGCCTTTTTTGTGATAGGTCAGTACGCCCACCATGTTGGTCAGACCAGCTGCCAGGGCGGCACCCAATGCAGATACAGATCCGCCACCTGGTGCTGGAGAGTCGGAAGCCAACTCATCAACAAAATCGGTAACTTTCAGCTCGACCAGTTTTTTTTCTGTTTTGGATCCCAACTGGTATTCGATGATCCTTTCCTGGGGATCAAAGGGAGAGATTTCATTCAAGCCCATACTTTGAATGGCAATGCGAATGATCTCGGTATTTGAAACAGCCGTACTTGAATTCTGTTTTTTTAGAAAATAGCGACCGGCATCCAACATGGCGTTCAGCGGGATCAACCCCACCAGTTCGCTACCGGAAACCCGCAGTCCGCGCTCAGCAGCCTGTTTAACGACCTCATCAAAGGCCAGGTGGATGGGTGTGACCTCCTGATCCACCAGATTCATGGAGATCTGAGCCATCTGATACTGATCAATGTACCACCCGACAGCCTTGACTGCTTTCAAGGTTCCTGGACGCTTGATGGGCGTACCATGCTCATCACGAATGAACTTTCTGGTTTTGGGGTCCCGGGCATTCCGACCGGCTTCCCTGATCTCCAGGGCAATATCGGTGGCTTTTTTCTGATCGCGAGTATTGAGATTTATGTTATAGGCAATGAGAAATTTCCGGGCTCCCATAACCGTGGCTCCTGACCGGGGATTAAAGCTTGCCTGGCCAAAATCGGGTTTCCAGTGGGGATCTTTTAATTTGTCGGCCAGTCCCTCATACTCACCCTGGCGGATATTGGCCAGGTTCTGTCGCTCAGGCGTGCTGGCGGAATACTCATAGAGATAGACCGGGATACCCAATTCTTCACCAACCCGTTTCCCCAGGGTACGGGAGAGCTCAGCACAATCTTCCATGGTCAAACCCGACACCGGTATAAAGGGACACACATCGGTGGCACCCATCCGGGCATGGGCACCTGAATGCTGGGTCATGTCAATGACCTCCGACGCGCGTTTGATACCCTGGAAGGCGGCTTCAACCACTTCATCCGGGCTACCAACCAGGGTTACTACCGTGCGGTTGGTATCAGCACCGGGGTCCACATCCAGCAGGGTGACGCCTTCAACATCTTTAATGGCGGTAGTGATCTGTTCAATGATTGCCAGGTCACGACCTTCACTAAAATTTGGAACACATTCTACGATCTTTTGCATCTCTTGAGCCTTTATACTTTGGATAAATAGTAGAGGATGTACGCGACGATCCCGGCTGTGACAACCAAACCCAGGAAACTGCGTCGGGGATACGAGCTAGTGAGGCGTTGAAATTCGATCCGCTTTTGCCTGGTCTCAACATCTTCAAAGCGTCTTAGGCGACGTTTCTTGACAAACTTCAGCTCAGGCATCAGACCCCGGCAAACACACCAGAGAAAAAGTTGATAAAGGGACCGATGACCACACCCAGCACGTGAAACCCGGTGATCCAACCGAACATGATGATCCCAAACAGGATCATGGGACCTTTGGTTTCTATTAAATAGAGGGTATTGGCATAGCGATGGGGTAGAATTCCAGCCAGGATCTTGGAGCCATCCAGGGGCGGAATCGGCAACAAATTAAAAAACGCCAGGGCCAGGTTGATGTAAAGCGAGAAATACAGCATTTGAAAGAGGATACTGACGAACTCGCCGGGCTGGCCATGTCCAAAGCCTGCTGCGATAAATATTCTGATCAAGATCCCGGATGTGAGGGCCAGGGCCATATTCATGAGCGGACCAGCGGCTGA
>JAJRSW010000082.1 GCA_024278595.1 Fidelibacterota bacterium
CCAGCAGACTGCCCTTATGATAGAGCTAGCTTATGAGTTCAAACTGAGCTTTGATCCTGACAAGCTGGTATCAGCCATCAAGTCCTGGAGGCCGGTCTGCTGTAAGTGTGGTGGCAGACTTCAGCTGATGGTGGTGATCCTGCCACAGCGATTGTTATCTGGATAGCTGTTTATTAAGCAGGAAGAAAATGAAAACAGTTGACCTGATCAACCTGCCGGAAGCGGGTGGATGCTTGACGCCTAAAACGAAGAAAACAGCATGAGATGTCCTGAAAACACAGCCAGAAAGCGACTATTATTGATGATCCCGGAATGAAAGGTCAGTTTAGCAGCTAAATCTGATGATTAAAACTGCTTGAGAGCCAATAAAAACACTTTATAAACCTCAGCCCCACAACCAATCCCCTTATAGCAACCGCGCCTTATCGAACACCAGGATAGAAATGACCCCATACCTGCTTTTTTGATGCTCAGTCTCACTTTATGGGTCATGTCTATCCTAATATTGTTATACGCGATATTTCCTGAAGACACACTAATTTCTCCGTTTAATACTTTCCATAAATCCTATCGCAATATTATCCACTAAAATATGATGTTCATCCCAAGCATGGTATACCTCCAAGCTCCACTTCTTGATCATTGCCTGGCATTCTGATTCAGTACTTGAATTATGAATGATATCCGTTGTTGTTAGTTCTCCTCGGTTTAAAATTCTTGGAGGATTTAAATATTCATCCATTCTTGTTGCTTTGTATGAGTTGAGGTAATCACTTAATTTTGGTGATAGATTATAGTTCCATTTGATTTCATATTTAAAGATTAAGTGCTGTCTAGTCAGGTGGAAATGGTTGCTCCATCTTCCATGTATTTCGGGATGTTGAAGAGTGTGAGCATCTACACATAAAAATCGGTAAATGTCATTCTCTTTTTTTCCATAGTCGATTAGTTGGAATCCAAGGCTGAATATTTCTACACACTCATGGATACCGCCTGATGTTTTGGCATTGCAAAACTGGCAGTTACCCTTATCAAGTAATGTTACCTTATTCTTCTTTGCTAAATCAATGTAACTTTGCACTTTCGTACTTTCTGGTTACGTGAACAACTATTCAGGATTCCTATATATCAAGTAATTTGACTCTGCGTATAACAGTAGCAATACATGGAAATTGTCCTTGATATCCTTTTATAACTGGCAACAAATTCCATGTATTTCTATATTTGACCCTTAATCTGGAAAATCTATTCCAGATATTATTTCCTTTTGTTTCTCAAAGTAATGTAATATCATCACCTCATTATGGAAAGCAAGCCCAAATTCATTCCAAACCCTGAGCTCAAGCTTATGGATCAGGTCCGGGAGACCTTACAGTACTACCACTACGCCCGTTCAACAGAAAAAGCATACTGCCAGTGGATCCTGCGCTATATCTTTTATTATGACAAAAAACGACACCCCAGTGAAATGGGCGCCAGAGAAATAGAGCGCTTTTTATCCCACCTGGCATCGCACGAGAAGGTGTCTGCCTCCACCCAGAGACAAGCCTTGAATGCCCTGGTTTTTCTCTACCGCCAGGTCCTGCTTAAACCGCTTGATCACTCCATCGCACCGGTACGATCCAAACGCAAGCCCCGCCCACCCACCGTGCTTACCGAAGAAGAAGTGAAACGTGTCTTTACGCAACTGAGAGGCACCCACCTGCTGATGGCAAAATTAATTTACGGCTCAGGATTACGACTTATGGAGTGCCTGCGACTTCGAATCCAGGATATTGATTTCGGCCAGAGAAATATTTTTATTCGGTCAGGCAAGGGTGGCAAAGACCGAACCACCTTCCTGCCCCAGTTAATCCACGAAGAACTCCGCCTGCATATTGAGCGCGTCAAGGAACAGCACCACAACGACCTGAAGCAAGGTTTTGGAGATTTCCATTTAGAATCTGCTGGGACAACAAGTGTACTCATATACTGAATACGGAAAACCTGCCGGATATTGCACACATCTGTGGAATGGTTTGGACAACCACGGATCGCAGGTGGCTTCGGGGGTGTATTTCGTGCTGGTGGCCACAGCAGAGTTCAGGGGTGTGAAAAAGATGATTTTAAACCGGAGGTCTATAATCTTATCTCCAGGTTCGATATTGATACTCTTTTTTTGCAGCGTGCATTAGTCTTTAATAGCCAACCCCTTAATGGCTAAAGCCGATAGCATTCTCTAATGTTTTCAATCACCGCACTGAGGTGCGGTGCAAAAGTCCTGCACCCTGGTTTTACCTTGCTGTTTTATTGCACCATGCTTTAGATCGGTGAACCAGAGATTATTTATTATACCAATTGGTATAAAAGGGGCTTCAGCCCTTAATTTTCGAGCAAAAGTGCTAAAGAGCGGATTGGGCATCAAAGGTAATGGAGGCCATGGATAGATCGGCTCTTTCGGTCCAGCCCTGTTTTTTCCAAAATTCAAGTCCCTGGGGGTTGTCCCGGTTGATAAAGATATGACACTTTTCAACACCGGTGGATTTGATCCGATCCAGACATAATTTCAACAGTTGTTTTCCGATGCCCCGCTGGTGAAATTCCGGCAAAACCACCAGATGATGAATATACCCAAAACGGCCGTCCTGACTTCCCAGAATGCCGCCAACCACTTTTCCCTTGACTTCAACTAACCAGCTTAGCCCGGGATTTCGCTTCAGAAAGGCAGAGAAACCTTCCAAAGAATCTGCTTTTCTGATGGTCAGGCCTGCGGTTCCCACCCACATGGCATGGAGAACAGAGTGATCTGTAGCTATTATTTCGCGGTATAAGATGGCCGGTTTAACTGAGTTCGGTTGTTAGGGTTCAGGATTTCGTTTTGGAGGACTTGCTCATCCGCATGATAAGATGAACGAACCAGAGGACCTGATTCCACGTGATTAAACCCGATCTTCAATCCATATTCTTTGTAGCCAGTAAATTCATCAGGGTGAACAAAACGGTGCACCGGTTCGTGTGCTTTGGTCGGTTGAAGATACTGACCCAGTGAAAAGATTTGACAACCCGTTTCACGAATGACATCCATGAGTTCTAAAACTTCCGTCTGGGTCTCGCCAATCCCCACCATGATAGAGGTCTTGGTTTGCAAACCGGCCTGAACAGACTGCCTTAGCACGTCCAGAGAGCGTTGATATTGGGCCTGGGGACGGATCCGACGATGAAGCCGCTCCACGGTTTCCAGATTGTGGCTCATAATCTCTGGTTGAGCATCCAATACGATCTTTATGTCTTCCGGTTTTCCTTGAAAATCAGGAGTTAATACTTCTATTGAGCACCCCGGAACTTCTGCATGGATTTGACGAATGGTTGCGGCCCAAATAAAAGCGCCGCCATCATCCAGATCATCCCGGTCAACGGAGGTGATCACGCAGTGGTGCAGACCCATCTTTTTAACGGCTTCAGCCGTGCGACGCGGCTCATCCTGGTCAACAGCCGATGGTGGTCGACCTGTCTTCACTGCGCAAAAGGCACAGGAGCGCGTACATGTATCACCCAGAATCATGATACTGGCCGCCCGACGCTCCCAACACTCGCTGATATTGGGACATTTGGCTTCCTGACATACCGTATGAACCTGATTGTCGGCCACAATGCTTTTTAAGTCCTGAAAATTAGGACCGCTGCGTAGTTTGGTTTTGAGCCAGGTCGGTTTGGATGGTTTTAACACTACTTCACTTTGCTTTTTAACCGCAGACAGCGCGGCGTTATTAATTGGTCCTGAAAGCATAGTCATCCTGTAATCCACGATCTAAAGTCGTGGTTTACTTTACAACACATCAGCAAAATGGGTAGCTGGGTCAATGGTTTCCAGGTTTTTGATGATGGCTTCAATGAATTGGCCGCCCAGGGCACCATCAACCAGCCGGTGGTCAAAGCCCAGAGTAAATATACAGATCTGTCTGACAGCAATTTCATCACCGGACTCGGTCTCAAGCACAACGGGTCGTTTCTTGATGGCCCCGACACCAAGAATAGCAACATTGGGCTGGTTAATAATGGGATAACCGGCAAGATTTCCAAACACACCAAAATTAGTGATGGAGAAGGTCGCTCCTTCAAGGTCATCCAGGCTTAATTTTTTATTGCGGGCTTTGCTCACGATCTCTGAAATATCATCCGATATCTCCAACAGCGATTTATGCTCAGCATTACGAACGGGTGGAACCACCAGACCATTCCCAACGGCTACGGCAATACCCACATTGAGGTGTTTGTGACGAATGATCTGAGCTCCATCCAAGGATGAGTTGATCAGCGGAAATTCCAACAATGCATCCCGTACAGCCAGAGCAATAAAGTGGGTAACGGTGAGGGAGTGACCGACTTTTGTTTTGAAGGCGGAATTGTTTTGTGAAATAAAGGTCATAATGGGCGTCATGTCAGCCTCACTGGTGACATAAACATGGGCCGCTGTGTCAAGGCTGTTACGCATGTGTTTGGCAATGCTTTTGCGCATAGAATCCATTTCGATGAACTCAACATCATCAGGATTCACTTGCTCAACCAGACCGGTTGGTTCCAGCCCCGTGATGCGTTCAGTTGGTGAATTATGACCCCGGGTCTCCAGATAAAAGAGCACATCACGCTTGGAAAGTCGCCCGCGAAAACCAGTCCCGGGAATCTGCTGTAGTTCAGCCGGGCTGACCCCCTCCCGGGTGGCAATGCTGCGAACCAGGGGTGAATAAAACCGTTCATCTCCAAAGGTTATGGGTGTTTGGTTTTGGGTCTTGGGAGTTAGTTCGGTTGATTCGCGAAACGACCCTTCTGTAGATCTGGCAGCAACTTTCTTTGCTGGGGTTACCTGAACATCATCTGAGGTTTCCACCCGGGCAATGACGGAATCTACATCGTATGTTTTATTCAACTCTCCGATGATCTCGACCACGGTCCCTGAGACGGGAGAGGGAATTTCAGAATCGACCTTATCCGTGGCGATCTCCAGCAGGGTCTCATCTTTATCAATGGTTTCGCCGACCTTTTTTTTCCATTCCAGAACAGTCCCTTCAGTCAGAGATTCACCCATTTTCGGCATGACGATATCGAAGATCATTTGATTCCCTTTGTTAACCCTTAATCGCGAATGGCGCTAATAATTCAGACCGTTTATTCGAAATGACGGTAATCCTGCCCGGTGGGCTATAACTGATCCCCAAAGGGAAAGACCTGTCCGTCTCGTACGTCGACCAGTTTATACTCCCCCAGGAGCTACGCTTGGCAGATAAGTTCAAAATTATGTTCTTTCTGACGCTTCCATATTAATAACCCAGGAGTCTCGCAGCTGCCTGATGGACATCTTCTGTCTGGGGCAGTACCTCATCTTCCAGATCCCAGTTGAAGGGAACAGGGCTATCTTTGGCTGCCACCCGTAATACCGGTCCATCAAGTAATTCAAAAAAGTCTTCAGCAATGATGGCGGCGATCTCAGCACCAGGTCCTGCAGTCAGAGTATCCTCGTAAACAACCAAAGCTTTACTGGTCTTTTGCAGCGACCGTCCAATAGTTGCTTTATCCAGTGGACTCAAGGTTCGCAGGTCAATGATCTCGATGGATGCACCATGGCTTTTTTCCAACTGCTTAGCCGCTTCGATCGACTTGTATACCAACATCCCGTAAGTGATAATGGTCAGGTCAAACCCCTCCCGAACAAGGGCTGCTTTCCCGAAGGGCAGGAGATAATGCTCATCTGGTTCAGGACGCTTGGCGAAGCCTTGACGATACATGCCCTTGTGTTCCAGAAACAGCACGGGGTCATCGATCCGGCAGGCGTATTTAAGTAATCCTTTGGCATCAGCGGCGTTGGAGGGGTAAACGATATGAATCCCCGGCAGATGCATAAAAAAGCCCTCAATGCTCTGGCTGTGGCAGAGGCCTCCATGAATGTACCCACCGACCGGAACTCTGAGCACCATGGGTGCGGTAAACGTGTTGTTGCTGCGATAACGTACGGTGGCCACCTCATTGCGGATCTGCATCATGGCGGTCCAGATATAATCCCCGAACTGAATTTCTACCACTGGTTTTAAACCTGCCACAGCAGCCCCAAAAGCGGTTCCGACAATGGAAGCTTCGGCCAGCGGCGAATTGAAGACCCGCTCCTCGCCAAAGCTTGTTGAAAGACCCTTGGTGGCAGTGAAGACACCACCCTTACCATCAGCCACATCCTGACCATAAATGATCATTTTATCATTGTGCTTCATTTCCTCGTGGAGGGCGTGATTGATGGCATCAACGATGACAATATCAGGACCGGTTTCACCAGGTTCCGACTCGGCAATTTCCAGGGGGGTTTCGTTGATCACGTGGGTGGCTGCTGTAGCTCTGTCCGGGTAAGTGGCCGCCAGCGCCTTTTCGGCGATCTCATCCACGGTCTGGATGATCTCATCCCAGGCTGTTTGAAATTCTGAAGAACTGATAATTCCATC
>JAJRSW010000083.1 GCA_024278595.1 Fidelibacterota bacterium
ATCCAGGCCTCCTGTTTCCTTATATGGGCGATACCCATGTTTTCTCATCGAGCGTCATATTTACAAAAATATTAAGGAGTATCAAATACTTGTCTTGCAGTAAAGTCGACAATTTAAGACGGAAGTACTGCTGTCAGTTGGGCCGTGAGCGGACCAGTACACGAGCACATCCACACCAACTTACCACTCCCGCTGTTTTGTCACTGCGATGCTGCAACTCAACTGACTAGCGATTGAACCTAACCCGAATAATTCATAGCCACTAAGACACAAAGTTGATGGCCGCACAAAAAGTCTCTCTCGCAGAGTACACAGAAACGCAGAGTATTGATATTTATGAGTTTAGACATATTTCCGATATATGGTTGTATTTAAAGGATTTAGGCCATATTTTATGATTTCTCAACCACTTTTTGCGACTTCGTCAAAGTTGTAAAAAGAATATACGCTTATCAAAAATTGATGACCCCGCAAAAAGTATCTGGAAAAACACGGAACATGCTCTATGTATAATAAATACAGTTGCTTATGACGAATACACCTAAGCCTATAAATAACAACACTCTGCGTCATTTCGGCGAGTGGTTCCTGAGCTCAGCCGAAGGGCTCAATGCAACGCTCTGCGCGAGAGGGGCTTTCTGCGGGGGCGTCAAAATTATCACTCACAGATGCAAATAATTCTGTTTAAAATGACCTTGTTCATAACTTTAATAATCTTCGGGGCAATAATTCATGAATAATGCAGGCTAACAGTAGATTGTCAGCTCGTATTCTCTGCTACCATTCCGGTTGGCTCAGAACCTGTATCAGAAAATAAAACTGCCCGCCCCGTGGCTTCAATAGTCACGGCGACATCTTAAACAGAAAAGGGTAGGGGTGAGTTAACCTGTTTTTCGCGTGCACAATGATTTGAAACCTGGACCATACTGTGTATCTTTAAAGCTATGACACAGGAACACCAAAAAAGTCCCCAGGTCGCCGTTGTGATTCCCCACTGGAACGGGATCGAGATACTGGAACCCTGTCTGCGTTCTTTGGGGGCCTCCCTGTATCCCGACCTTGAAATTGTGGTGGTCGACAATGCCTCAACTGATGATAGCGTGGCCTTTATGCGGCATGAATTCCCCCAGGTTACAATCATTCAAAATTCTAAAAACCTGGGTTTCGCTGGTGGCTGTAATGCTGGACTAAAACAGATTGAGTCTGAATATTATCTGGTCCTGAACAATGACACGACTCACGAGCCGGACTGGATCGAACGTTTGGTTGAACAAATGGAATCTGATCCAAGGATCGCGGCAGTTCAACCTAAGATCATGTCTGCTAGCGATCCTGAGGTATTCGACTATGCCGGAGGAGTTGGTGGGCTCATGGACGTGCTGGCTTTTCCCTATGCACTGGGTCGGATCTTTACCACCATGGAGCGGGATGATGGTTATTACGACACAGCGCGGGATATTTTCTGGGCCAGTGGAACCGCCCTGCTCCTCCGGGGAACCGCCCTGGCTGAGGTAGGTTTATTTGATGAGGATTTTTTCGCCCACATGGAAGAGATCGATCTATGTTGGCGGTTCCACAATGCAGGCTGGCGGGTGGTGAATGCTCCCGCTTCAAAAATTTATCATCATTCGGGCTGGACCCTGCCCCCTGATCGATTTCAGAAGAAATACTTGAATCATCGCAATAACCTGATGATGATCATCAAGAATTATCCCTTTGCCTATCTGGCGGCTGTCCTGCCAGCTCGTCTGGCTCTGGAAGGGGTTGCCTTCGTATTCTCAGCGCTGATCCGTGACTGGAAACGAATGGGAGCCATCGTTCTGGCGGTCGGCTGGAACTTTACCCATCCAATACGACTGTTCAATAAACACATGGAAGCCAGGGGGAAACGGCAACCTCGTGCAGTAACAATGACCCTGAAACAGATGTATGGGGGGTCTATATTTTTTCAATATTTTTTACGGGGGCGGAAACGCGCGCGAGATATACAGGAGTAGCTATGTCAGTTTATTTTTTTGCTTTTATGGGAGCCATACTGGGTGGGCTTACGGTAGCATTAGGTGCTTTTGGTGCGCATGCACTTAAACCATATCTGGATGCCTACGGTGTGACAGTTTGGAATAAGGCCGTTTTCTATCAGGCCCTGCATTCGTTAGCGTTATTGGCCCTGCCGTTATTTTCTGAGATAATGAGCTCCAAAGCCATCAGTATAACCGGCTACATGTTCATTGTAGGTGTTTTACTTTTCTCCGGGAGTCTCTATATCCTGGCACTTTCCGGGATCAAAATACTGGGAGCCATTACCCCCATTGGCGGACTAGCCTTTGTGATTGGTTGGATCTGGTTGGCTTTTGCTCTCTATCAGGCTGCTTTTCGGTCATGAGTCATGTGCGCCCCTGGCGCAAGGCGGATCTTCCAGCCATCCGGCAAATCGCCTGGGATACCTGGGCAGCTGCCTACGGAGAATTTATTCCTGAAACGGATCGTCGCATTTTCCACGATTCCTACTATACGCTGGAAAAATTACAGAATCTGTTTAATTCTCAGATCGTTGACGGGTGTGTGGCGCTAGCTGGTGATCAGGTCGTAGGGTATAGTAAAACTCACTGGGACACGAACCGCTTAAAATTTTTTGTTACTTCCCTATACGTATTACCACAATTTCA
>JAJRSW010000084.1 GCA_024278595.1 Fidelibacterota bacterium
GAGTTCATCGAAGTGTGCCATACTGAGTTCATCGAAGTGTGCCATACTGAGTTCATCGAAGTGTGCCATACTGAGTTCATCGAAGTGTGCCATACTGAGTTCATCGAAGTGTGCCATACTGAGTTCATCGAAGTACAGAGAAACGGGAAAAGATGCAGAGGTTAGCTGCCAGTTAGCCTGCATTATTCATGAATTATTGCCACGAAGACACTAAGCCACGAAGATTATTAAAGTTATGAACAAGGTCATTTTTAACAGAATTATTTGCATCTGTGAGTGATAATTTTTGATAAGCATATATTTTTTAAAACTTGGTGTCTTCGTGACTTAGTGGCTATGGATTATTCAGGTTAGAAGCGTATTTTATATTATTCGTCCTTGGTAATATTCATGCTAAAGAAGATTTGGTTCCCTGCTTCATTAAGCCGAATGTGCGAACAATAAGATTGGAGGATGGGGAATCCCCGCCCATGGTCATAGCCCTTTACCGATTCCAAATTAAGGACTGAGCGCCAATCAAAGCCAGTTCCCTCGTCACTCACCATGATCTCAAATTGCTGCCCCGCAACTTTTACTGAGTAATTCACCAGCTGATCTGGCTGGCGTTGATTTCCATGAATAACTGCATTGTTCAAAGTTTCTCTCATGACCAGGTCCAACGCAAAACGGTGATATTTATCGAGGTGCTGATCCAAGGCCAATAACAAATTTTTTACCTGAGTATCAACTTCGTCTAAAACTGAGTTGAGTTGTCCGGAGTATTCAAATTCTGTCTGCATCTTATATTGCGATGTCCTTCAGCATGCGGGAAGCCGGCGTACCTTGCTCCAGGCATTATTGTTATTTTCATAAATGCAAATCTGTATCTTGGTTCGTATCATTTGCGGGCTATGAAATCTAAGCTTAACCAGGGTGCTATCATACCATTGCCGCCATAATTACCAGATAAGCAATCAACTGTCCTTTTAGAGTATCGACCCATGTTCGATTTACTTGAACCAGGTCGGTCTGTTGAAAATATTCTCGGTATGACCCAGAAACGACAAAAGCAAACGATCTCTCGTTTGCTTTTGTACCGCGGAGAGGGGTCGAACCTCCACAAGCTGAGCTTACTAGATCCTAAATCTAGCGCGTCTACCAATTCCGCCACCGCGGCTCATTCCATGGCTACAATCATCAGAAAATGCTGATCCAGGACCCACAGATAATGTTACCAGGCTTCGTTCTACTTGCACGCCGCCGTGGAAATCCCGCCACGTGCTGCAAGTTGGTGGGGGATAAAAAAAGCGTCGAAAGATAGACCGTGCTGATGCCGAGTCAACCCTGTAATGGCCCGGGCAGGAATAGTTCATTTCGCGCATGATCAGTTGATTTAAAAGACTTTGAGTTATTCAATTTAAACCAGATATGCGAGGGAGTGTCATCAGACAAAACTATTCGCAGCTTGGTGCGCTATACGCAGCAGGTGACCATTCAAGCTAAAACCCTTACAATAAAAAGCCTCGGTGAAAACCGAGGCTTTTAAGTGCATGTATTGTGTAAATATTATTTAAGCAGAACCAGCTTTTTGGTTGTGTTAAAACCAGCTTTGCTGCTCATGCGATAGAGATAAACACCTGATTCAACTCTGGCGCCATTTCTATTTAAACCATCCCACATAGTGGTATAAAACCCAGGTTGGTATTCACCTGAAACGAGGGTGCGTATTTCCTGACCCAGGAGGTTGTAGATCCCCACATGGATCTCAGTGGCTTCAGGGATACTGAACTCAATGGTCGTGGTGGGGTTAAATGGGTTGGGATAGTTCTGGGCGAGGCCAAATTCTGTGGGAAGTTCAGTGTCTTCATCAACACCAACGGAGACACTAAAGACACCATCACCACCATTACTGGGCAGCGCTACGCCACCTTCAGCTGCGACGATGAGCTGAGTAATGGAGACTGCTATGTCGCCTTCTGGAGCGTTAGCTGCGATACTAAAGATCAGCTCAACAATGGCATCTGTTCCTGGAGCAATTTGTTCACCCTGGAAGTTTACACCAAGCACCATGGATTGACCATTTAGCTCATTGCCAACAAAAGCAAAATTAGCTGCGCGACCCAGACCTTGGACTGCGACCAGGGTCAAATAATCAGGTGCATCAACAAAATTGAATTGAATACCTTTTACCGGGACGGCATTGTTCATCTCGATGAGTACTGGAACTGAGAGATTATCTGCGGAGCCGCCACCACCAGAAGCGATATTGACTTCAATACCACCGACTGTGAGAAAACCATTCATCCAGGTTGTGTTGACGGCATTTCCCTCAGGATCGGTCACCACCAACAGAAATTGGGGATCGGCATCCAGGATTTCATGGAATCTTAAATCGATGATCTCATCACTCACCGTACCTGGGATCGAAAAAAGAATGGTACAAACAGGACCATTCCCAGCAATAATACTATTACCACTGGCATCGAAAATGAGTACACTTACCGTTGAATCACGATCATTGAACTCAACCGAGAAGGCACCATCCCATTCACCATTATTATTAACATCAGTATAGGCTTCACCAGGTGTATAGAGACCATCACCTTCACCGAAATCGCCAGTGCCCTCGGTTTGGTCAATACCAAAATCTTCGAAAGGTTCAGCAGCGGCACGTCCGGCAGCTTGTACGGCCACAACGGAAAGTTGGTTAGGGATGTCCTTGAGACTGAATTGAAGACCACCCACTGCACCTGTATTGGTCAAGTTGACCGGTACTGCCGCAACGGGTTGTCCGTTATCAACAGAGGATCCGATAACTGATACGACTGTCTCACCAAAACCAAAGCTGGCTACCAGGATTAGAGCGGTGATAATTTGAAAGCTTTTACGCATATTTCCCTCCACATGCACGAGGTTGATTTTCATTCAATCTAATACGAAGACTGGTCCATTAGATTGACTCTGGTCACAGTCTATAGCAAATTCGATTTACGAGTTGAAAAATAATGTTGCCAAGTGGCGATACAAATCTTATTTGCCCATGACATACCTGTAATACAATTGTTAGTGATCTCCCTGGCACACTTACTTACCATGACATTTCTTGTATTTTAGACCACTTCCACAGGGACATGGATCATTGCGACCCACCTTTGCTTCAACAGAAATGGGCTTTTGTTTCTGAGGCGGAGCAGGCTGGGAGGCACCCCCCTGATCGGACTGTGGCAGTGCGTTCAAGAAGCCCATATTCGATGATTCCGCATGCTGAGAGGACATATTGCGTGCTCTCCGCATTCGTCTCTCACTTTCATCCACGATTCGGGCATGGAAAAATAGTTTGAGGACCTCCCGATCAATGAGATCCAACATTTTGACAAAGAGCTGATAGCCTTCTTTTTTATACTCGATGAGCGGGTCCTTTTGACCGACGGCCCTGAGGTTGATGCCCTCTTTCATCTGATCCATCTCGTACAAATGCTCACGCCACTTTTCATCGATCACACGCAGATAGACAAATTGTTGGAGTCGCTTGAAATTTTCAGGGCTACCGGTTAGGTCAGCTTTTTCACTATAAGCATCCAGCAGTAGTTTTGAGACCAGCTCAGTCAACTTATCCGGATCAAGATCAGCTCCAGGTGACTCTGGCAGTTGAACCATGGCCGTGCTACTCAGATCCTGGCTCAGACCCGTCCAATCCCACTGCTCAACATCTGTTCCCAGCTGAGTATATTTTTCCACAACACCATCGACATAGTTCTCGATCACCTCGTGGTATTCTTCTTTTAGATCAACCCCATCCAGAGCTGCCTGTCTGCGATCATAGATCACTTCCCGCTGCTGGTTCATGACATTATCATATTCCAGTAGGTGCTTTCGGATGCCAAAATTGCGGGCTTCGACCTTTTTCTGGGCACGCTCAACAGCTTTCGTGACCATACCAGCTTCAATGACCTCACCTTCCTGCAGCCCAAGTCGATCCATGACACTGGCCACCCGGTCTGAGCTGAAGAGACGCATCAGATCATCTTCCAAACTGAGATAGAATCGCGAAGCTCCCGGATCACCCTGTCGTCCGGAGCGTCCTCTTAACTGCAGATCGATCCGGCGGGATTCGTGTCGTTCCGTACCCAGGATCTTGAGTCCTCCCAGTTCCCGGACCCCCGGTCCCAGTTTGATATCCGTACCCCGCCCTGCCATATTGGTGGCAATGGTAACCGCATGAGCCTGGCCCGCCCGGGCTACGATCTCGGCCTCGCGTCCATGCTGCTTGGCGTTCAGCACATTATGGGGGATCTTGAGACGTTTTAACATCCGCGCCAGGGTCTCAGATACTTCAACCGTAATGGTACCAACCAACACCGGCTGACCCGATTTATGGGAGGCAATGATCTCCTCGATCACGGCATTGAATTTTTCACGACGGGTTTTGTAGATCTGGTCATTCTGGTCATCACGGACAATGGGTCGATGCGTGGGGACTTCAACCACACCCAATTTGTAGATGGAGAAAAATTCTTCAGCCTCGGTGATGGCCGTTCCGGTCATTCCAGCCAGTTTTTTGTAGAGTCGAAAATAATTCTGGAGGGTGATGGTGGCCAGGGTCTGTGATTCTTTTTCGATGTGGACCTTTTCTTTGGCTTCCAGTGCCTGGTGCAGACCATCGCTATAGCGCCGACCATGCATGATGCGTCCGGTAAACTCATCAACGATCATGACCTTGGCATCCTGGACCACATAATCCACATCTTTTTCAAACAGTGAATAAGCCTTGAGCAACTGGCTCAGATTATGGATTGTATCAGAACGTTCCCCATGAAGGGCATACAATTTTTCTTTCTCTTCATTTTTTTGCTGAGTAGACAAATCAGTATCAAGCTCTAACTCAGTCAGCAAAGTTGGCAGATCCGGGATCACAAATCGATCTGGATCATTAGGTGATAAGGCTTCGCGACCTTTATCTGTCAGATCAACACTATTCTGTTTTTCTTCAATGACAAAGAACAGCTCCTCATCCAACTCAGGCAGCCGCTTATCTCGGATGTAGTCGTTTTCAATCCGTTGTCTTAGCTTCTGGATTCCCTGTTCCTGATACAGCTTCTGAAGACGACGATGTTTGGGACTACCGCGGTGTGCTTTCAGGATCAACTCGCCAGCTTCATATTCTGTTTTAGGATCTTCCAATAGTTTCTCGGCATCACTGAGGATGGTATTGACCAATTGGGTCTGGCGCCTCATCAAGGTGTCCACCAAGGGACGCAGGTCGGTGTAACGCTGGGCGATGGGTGAATCCACTGTACCAGAAATGATCAGGGGTGTTCGAGCCTCATCGATGAGGACACTATCCACCTCATCAACGATGGCATAATAGTGACCGCGTTGAACCTGGTCCTGTTTACTGATGGACATATTATCACGCAGGTAATCGAAGCCGAATTCACTATTGATCCCGTAGGTTACATCACAAGCGTACATCTGCAGTCGTTCAGAGGGTTCCATCTGGTTCAGGATAACGCCCACCGTGAGACCCACAAATTCAAGCAAGGCCCCCATCCATTGCGAATCACGTTGGGCCAGGTAATCGTTAACCGTGATGATATGGACGCCTTTTCCGGCCAGAGCGTTCAAATAAAGGGGCATGGTGGCGACCAGGGTTTTCCCTTCACCCGTTTTCATCTCAGAGATCTTACCCTCATTAAGGGTGATGGCACCCAGGAGCTGGACATCATACGGGATCATGTCCCAGACCATTTCCTGGCCAGTGACCTTGATGGCCTGTCCCATGAGTAAAGCAGCCCCGCGTTTTACCAGGGCAAATGCAGCTGGCAGAATTTCACGTAAGATTTCCTGTTCCAGTTCGTAAACGGCTGCCTTGATCTCTTTATGACCATCACCCTGTTCTTCCAGTTTGGTTTGTAAGGCACTGGTCTCTTCACTAAGTCGAGATTTCCAGGCTTCAGTCTGAGCGATCAGGGTTTCCTGGCTGGCATCAGTCAGGCCGGCATATTGTTCAATGATCTGATCCACAATGGGTTGAAGGGCTTTGGTTTCGCGTTGGGAGCTGGTCCCGAAAATTTTGGTGATAATATTTGTAATCATGGCGCTAAAATAATTTCTATCTGGTGTTTAAGAAGTGCTTTTCTCATTATTCGTTAATGAAGACCACCAGGTTTAAGTTCCATACTTTTTGGCACAGATCTTCACGGATCAACAGACACGTCAGGTTTTTAAAACAGCTCCCAAAGAGATCAGTCCTCAATCGGATCCGTAAAAAAATGAGCCTGAAACCAGCAGAAAACTTGAAGATGGTATAATACCAATTGCACCAAAGATGTCTTCGCGAGCAAAGCGGGGCGATCTCAGTGCTCCAGCACCAACAGGAGATTGCCAAAAAAGGGGAAATAAAAAGCGCATCTTCGGCCCCACTTACCGGACTCCGAAGACACGCTTTTGGACAGTAAGGCTGGGGCCAAATCTAGATCATGGAGATCTTACCTTCTGCCAGAGCATCATTCAGGATGGCATCCAGGATACCGTTTACAAAGCTGCTGCTTTCCTCGGTACTGAAGACCTTGGCGATCTCGATGGCTTCTGAGATAGACACCTTGGGTGGAATATCCTCAAAATAAAAAAATTCCGTCAGGGCCATTCTTAAGATTAACCGATCAACCAGGGCAATGCGGCTCAGATCCCAATTCCTGGATTTACTGGCAATGAGCTTATCATATTCCTGACGATGAGCCACGATCCCATTCACCAGTTCGCGGGCAAATTTGAGCAGATCCTCTGACAAATCAGTATTTTCTGCTAACAGGTCAAAGGTTTGATCCAGATTATCATCCTGGATCTCATGAGCATATGAAACCTGTACCACAAATTCCCGGGCTCTTCTTCTTTCTTGCATGAATTAAGGCCTGACCCTTTCTGCTAGATCTTTGAGAACAAACGGGTTCCGGATCGATGCATCTGTTTCAGCCTTCCGATCTTGCGGATACGCTCTTCGGCCAGAATATCAGCCGCATCCATTGTAGGTATGTTTTCTGCTTCTGACCGCGTGAAGATCTGTTGGAGGATCTCGTAGATGTGATTCACCCGGCTATATGATCGTTTCTCATTATAGCCCTCAAATTCACCATAAACATTGATAACACCGCCAGCATTGATGGCATAGTCAGGAGCATATAGGACACCCCGTTCCATCAGTATCTTGCCATGTTTATCATAATCAGCCAGAATATTATTCGCAGCACCGGCAATAACCTGACATTTCAAGCGATCAATGGTCTTGTCATTCACAACTGAACCCAGAGCACAGGGCGCAAAAATATCCATCTCTACATCATAGATCTCATCTGGAGCAACAGCCGTTACATTTTTGATCTTCAGCATCTCGTTGATTCGATCTTGTTTGATATCAGTAACAATGATCTTGGCACCGGCCTTGGAAAGATGTTCAACCAGGTAGATGCCTACATGGCCAAGCCCCTGCACCGCAATGGTCTTACCTTCAAGACTATCTGACCCAAAGGCTCTATTTACTGATGATTTTATCCCCACAAAAGTTCCCCAGGCCGTGAAAGGTGAGGGATCGCCAGAGCCGCCCAATTCTGGACTAAGACCAGCAACATAATTGGTCTCTTCATGGACCCATTCCATCATCTGGGGGGTCGTATTTACATCCTCAGCAGTCACATAGCGACCACCCAGGCTATCGACGATCCGCCCAAAAGCCCGGAAAGCGGCTTCGTTCCCAATATCTCTGACCCGACCCAGAATGACGGACTTACCGCCACCAAGATTCAAACCAGCCAGCGCCGATTTATAGGTCATGCCCTCAGACAGTCGTAAAACATCACGCAAGGCATCATCTTCAGACTCATAGTTCCAGACCCGGCAGCCACCCAGGGCTGGTCCCAAACTGGTATTATGAACTGCAATGATAGCTTTCAATCCAGTCTCTTCATCCTGGCCAAATAAAACCTGTTCATGGTGGTTCAGCTCTGGTGCATTAAAAAATCCCATATAACTACTCTCCTTTAAATTTTGAAATAGCAGATCATCAATCAATTTCTCTTAAGCCACTAAGACCCCAAACCACAAAGAATATTAGTATATTTTGGGATCCTGTGACCGTGCAGTTGACATAAGAATCAGAGCGTTGAATAATCATCAGTTAAATGTTTAGTCTGCCAGTAGATGCCGACTGATGACCAGACGTTGGATCTCGTTGGTTCCTTCATAAATCTGGGTGATCTTGGCATCCCGCATCATCCGCTCTACCTCAAATTCACGGATAAAACCATATCCCCCATGAATTTGAACCGCTTCTGTGGCCACAAACATGGCTGTATCACCGGCAAAAACTTTTGCCATTGAGGCTTTCTCGCCAATATTTTTCCCTTGATCCTTGAGCCAGGCAGCCCGATAGACCAGTAGGCGGCTGGCATCAACCCGGGTCGCCATATCCGCTAATTTGAAACCGATCCCCTGAAACATGCCAATGGGTTTACCAAATTGCTGACGATCCTTGGCATATTGAATGGAGCGATCAAGAGCCCCCTGGGCAATTCCCAGTGCCTGGGCAGCAATCCCGATCCGACCTACATCCAGGGTAGCCATGGCGATCTTGAAACCCATTCCTTCTTTCCCAATGATATTCTCGGCGGGTATCCGGCAATTTTCGAAGATCAATTCACTGGTGTCCGACCCGCGAATACCAAGCTTATCCTCTTTTTTACCAGTTGTGAACCCCGGCAGTCCTTTTTCCACAACAAAAGCCGAGATCCCCCGATGACCGGCATCTTTATCGGTTTTAGCAAAGACGATGACAAGATCAGAACTGATGCCACTGGTCACCCAATTCTTAACGCCGTTGAGGATATATGAATCACCATCTTTTCTGGCCGTTGTGAGCATCGCTTTTGCATCGGATCCAGACTGGGGTTCACTCAGGGAATAAGCCCCCAGTTTTTCGCCACTGGATGTTAAAGGCAGATATTTCTTTTTCAGATATTCGGATCCAAACTTGATCAAGGGGTTGGAAAACAAGGAATTATTCACTGACATGATCACACAGGTGGAAGCATCCACTCTGGCGATCTCTTCCAAGGCAATCACATGACTGACAGTATCCATCTCCGTACCGCCGTAGGCCTCTGGAACCTGCATTCCCAGAAATCCCAGTTCACCCAGTTTTTGGATGACCTCAGCCGGGAATTTGGCCTGCTCATCGCGTTCCATGACCCCTGGTTTGATCTCGGCTTCAGCAAAATCCCGGATGGTCTCCCGGACCATCTTCTGTTCTTCATTCAGCTCAAAATTCATTTTATATATACTTCCTATTTTCTCTACAACGAATCAAACAAAATTTACGCCTGGGGTTTCCACGTTCAGCCTAACTTCTAACTCCAAACACCAAATGCTTGTCATCAACGGTAATCGTAAAAGCCCTGCCCTGTTTTACGTCCCAATTCACCAGCAGCAACCATCCGCTTCAACAATGGACAGGGTCGATATTTTGGATCACCCAGCCCGGTATGTAAAACTTCCAGGATGGCAAGACAAACATCCAGTCCGATCAAGTCAGCTAAGGCCAGGGGCCCCATTGGGTGGGCTAAACCCAGATGCATGATCTCGTCAATGGCTTCTTTGGTTGCCACCCCTTCCATGAGGGCAAAAACAGCTTCATTGATCATGGGCATGATAATGCGATTGGCCACGAATCCGGGATAGTCATTGGCTTCCACCGGCATTTTCCCCAGAGCTTTGGCCAGTTCCATGGTAGTGACCACAGTTTCATCACTACAGGCATGCCCCCGAATAATCTCCACTAGTTTCATCATGGGCACCGGGTTCATAAAGTGCATCCCGATCACCTTAGCGGGTCGCTTGGTCTGCGCCGCAACTTCGGTGAGTGAAATTGATGAGGTATTAGAACTCAGAATAACATCCGGTCTAACGATCCCATCCAGATCTCGGAAAAGCTGGAATTTGAGCTCCTTGTTCTCGGTGGCTGCTTCCACTACAAAATCGCTGTCAGCCAGATCTTTTAGTTCTGTAGTTAGACTTATGCGAGCAAGTGTGTCAGTTTTAACATCCTCAGTGATCTGCTCTTTTTTCACCTGGCGATCCAGATTCTTGCTAATGGTGGCCATCCCTTTATCCAGGAATTCCTGTTTGATATCCACCAGAATTACCTCATAACCGGATTGAGCAAATACATGAGCAATACCATTACCCATGGTACCAGAACCAATCACACCAACCTTCTTAATTCCCATATTATCCCCTAAAGACGTTCTACAATGATGGCTGAAGCCTCACCGCCCCCAATACAGAGTGATGCCAGCCCAAAGTGGGCTTCTCTGGCCTCCATAGCATGGAGTAAAGTCGTAAGAATGCGGGCACCTGATGCTCCAATGGGATGCCCCAGGGATACTGCACCACCATTAACATTTACTTTCGTATGTGGAATATTCAGTTCATCCATGGCAACCATGGTGACAACCGAGAAAGCTTCATTGATCTCAAACAGATCGATTTCACCCAGGGTCATGCCAGCCTTCTTCAGTACATTGGTGATGGCTTTGACGGGTGCAGTGGTGAACCATTCCGGTGCCTGAGCCGCTGAGGCCTGGGCCACAACCCGGGCCATGGGTTTCAGCTCCCGGCGTTCTGCTTCACCTTCACGCATGAGGATCAAGGCCGCCGCACCATCATTGATCTTAGAGGCATTAGCAGCTGTGATCGTACCATCCTTGGCAAAAGCTGGCCGCAGTTTTGCCATTTTATCAAAATTTCCACGACCTGGTTCTTCATCAGTATCAAACTTGACGGGGTCACCGTGACGTTGAGGAATTTCAACCGCAGTAAGCTCATTGTCAAAAGCACCCATTTTTTGGGCCTTTTGAGCGCGTAGATAGCTTTCTTTGGCAAAAGCGTCCTGAGCTGCGCGGCTGTAGCTATATTCAGTCGCACATAACTCCCCACTGACACCCATATGGATATCATCATAGGCATTCAGAAGACCGTCCCGGAGAATGCCATCGATCATCTGACCATGTCCCAGACGCTGGCCATCCCGGGCGCCTGGTAGATAATAGGGTATATTTGACATACTCTCCATGCCACCCGCTACGACAATATTGGCATCCCCTACCTGGATCGCCTGTGAAGCCAGCATCACGGCCTTTAACCCTGACCCGCAGACCTTGTTGATGGTCAAACATTCAGTCGCGTCCGGTAACCCGGCGTACAAAGCAGCTTGTCGTGCAGGAGCCTGTCCCTCACCGGCAGTGATGACATTGCCCATAATGACCTCATCCACATCTTCAGGTACTATATTACCACTTTCCAGAGCAGCCAAAATGGCACAGGCACCTAAACGCGTAGCCGGAATTGATGATAAACCACCCTGAAAGGCGCCGATGGGTGTCCTCTTGGCGCTGATAATAGCAACTTGTCGAATGGCTCTGACTCTATTCATGATAATTCCTTCCAAATTTTCTCAATCCTGGGACAGTTCAAAACTTTGCGCTATAAGAACTGCGAGCAATTAACTAAATTTTATTCACCAAACCTATGACCGTCCAAGCAATGGACAAAAATCGTTCCAAACCAATTCACCCCGGAAGGGATAAGTATGGGGTACAAAAGCTATTTTTTATTGGACTGATCATAAGCCGCAATAATACGTTTGACCAGTTTGTGTCTAACGATGTCACTTTCATCAAATTCTACAAAGGCGATACCATCTACATCTCTCAGTATGTTCACGACCTGTTGCAAGCCCGACTCTTCATGTTTTGGTAGATCGATCTGGGTGGGATCCCCGGTAATAATGATCTTGGAATTTACACCCATCCTGGTCAGAAACATTTTCATTTGCATGGGGGTCGTATTTTGAGCTTCATCAAGAATAATGAAAGCATTGTCCAGAGTTCTGCCCCGCATGTAAGCCAAGGGAACAATCTCAATGGTTTTTTGGTCCATGAGGATATGCACTTTATCGTGGGCCATCATGTCAAATAGCGCATCATAGAGCGGAGTCAGATAGGGATCCACTTTTTCACGAAGATCTCCCGGGAGAAATCCCAGGCGCTCGCCGGCCTCAACTGCCGGTCGGGTGAGGATGATCTTTTTAACCTCACGATTCTTCAGGGCAGAGACGGCAAAGGCGACTGCCATATAGGTCTTGCCTGTACCAGCCGGTCCCAACCCAAACACCATATCATGATTAACGGCGGCAGAAAAATAACGCTCCTGTCCGGCAGTCCGTGGTTTGATCACCTCCGAACGGGTGAACAGGACCACTGAATCCAAGCCGGTCTCACCCAGGGATGACTGCCCACTCTGACTCAATTGAATGATGGTCAGCACATCATCCTTGTCCAGGAATTTCTTGCGATTCAGGACAGCGATCATTTCAACAATAATATTTTCCACCAGGGCGAGCTTGGATTCTTCACCCCGGATGAGGAGTTCATCACCCCGTACATAGAGTGAAACTTCCAGCTGATCTTCGATCAATTTAAGATTGGTGTCGTTGGCGCCCAGTAATTCAATAGGGTTTACCTCCCGGATCGGCAGGCGTTTTTCAGAGGCAGATTTCGCAATTGTCAAACCCATAAGGCGGGCTGAGATTAATTTGTATCCAGTGATAATCCAAACAAAAATTAGAGCTGCCCAAGCCCCCTGATTCCGACATAAGAATCAGATATTGAGTTTTGTTCGACGCTTTTCATAAAAAATGCTATTGGGTTCAAGTAATCACAATTTCAGTGATCTGGACCTAGACCATTTAACCTGCATTATTCATGAATTATTGCCCCGAAGACACTAAGCCACGAAGATTATTAAAGTTATGAACAAGGTCATTTTAAACAGAATTATTTGCATCTGTGAGTGATAATTTTTGCTAAGCATATATTTTTTAGAACTTTGTGCCTTCGTGACTTAGTGGCTATGAATTATTCAGGTTAATACCA
>JAJRSW010000005.1 GCA_024278595.1 Fidelibacterota bacterium
CCGGGAGAGACCCAGGTGCCCAACTATTCTGGTGATCTGCTCCAGGGCGAGTATTACAGTGCTGATAGCGATTGGATGCCCCGGGTGGTCATGATTGCCCGTAATTCCCTGGTCTGGTTGGATCAACTTGCTAAAAAGTATCAGACCGAGATCAAAACCCTGCGGGATATTCCCGATGAAGAGCTGGATCTGTTGGCTCAACAGGGCTTCACTGTTCTGTGGCTCATCGGCCTGTGGGATCGCAGTGATATCTCAAAAAAGATTAAGCACTGGTGTGGTAATCCCGACGCTGAATCTTCAGCCTATTCGCTTAAGGAGTATCAAATTGATGCTGCTATTGGTGGTCCCGAAGCTTTGGAAAACCTCAAGCAGCGCGCCTGGGAACGCGGGATCAGACTGGCCAGTGATATGGTCCCCAATCATACAGGACTGGATGCAGATTGGCTGAAACATCATCCGGAATGGTATATCTCAGCCACAGAACCACCCTACCCGGCTTACCGGTTTGAGGGTGGTGATCTATCTGATGATCCTGAGATCAGTATTCATCTGGAAGACCATTACTATGAGCGCAGTGATGCAGCAGTGGTCTTCAAATATTTTGATCATCGTAACGGGCAGACCCGCTATGTGTACCATGGTAATGATGGCACATCCATGCCCTGGAATGACACGGCTCAACTCAATTACCTGAATCCAGAGCTACGCGAGGCTATCATCCAGACCATCCTGGAGGTGGCCAGACAGTTCAAGGTGATCCGCTTTGACGCCGCCATGACCCTGGCCAAGCGCCACATTCAACGACTCTGGTATCCTGAGCCCGGTTCCGGTGGTGATATTCCCTCCCGGACATCCCATAGCATGAATGGCGCTGACTTTAATGCCGCCATTCCAGCAGAATTCTGGCGCGAAGTAGTGGATCGGGTGGCTGCTGAAGTTCCTGACACCCTGTTGCTGGCCGAAGCATTCTGGATGATGGAGGGCTACTTTGTCCGGACCCTGGGCATGCACCGGGTCTACAATAGTGCTTTTATGAACATGCTCAAGCTGGAAGATAATCAAAAGTTCTATGATATGATCGCCCAGACCCTGGAATTTGATCCTCGCATCCTCCAGCGCTTTGTGAATTTTCTCAGTAATCCTGATGAGGATACGGCCATCGCTCAGTTTGGCAAGGGTGATAAATATTTTGGTGCCACTGTATTGATGGTAACCCTCCCTGGTCTGCCCATGTTCGCCCATGCTCAGATCGAAGGGTTTGAGGAAAAATACGGGATGGAATACCGCCGGGCATACTGGGAAGAGCTACCTGATGCAGACCTGATCCAGCGCCATGAGCACCAAATATTTCCCCTGATGAAGAAGCGCTATCTATTCGCCGGAGCAGGTGATTTCAGACTGTTCCCCATGTATAATTCCCACGGCAATAAGATCGATAGTGTTTTCGCTTACACCAACCGCAGTGGCACGGAACGAGCCCTGATCCTGGTCAATAACTCCTATGAAAGCCAGTCAGGCTGGCTAAAAACTGCGGCAGTAATTAACCGTGAGCCCACGGCTGACCAGCCAGTACTGCTCGCTGAAGACCTGATACAGGCATTATCTTTTGATGTTGAAGACAACTTCCATGTCATTTTCCAGGAGCAGGTTTCGCAACTGTGGTTCATCCGCAGGATCACTGAGATCCGCCAGCAGGGTTTTTATTCCGAATTGGCGGGCTATGAATCACAGATCTATTTGAATTTCCAATTGGTGAGTGATACAGCAGTCAATCCCTGGTCCACCATTCATGGGTCACTCCAGGGCCGGGGAGTCGCAGATTTTGCACCCCTGTTCCGGGTCATTGAATTGGAACCCGTTCATGTACTCCTGTCAAACTTTTTGAATTTTCTGGCTGAATCTGATGAACTCCCCTCCGCGGCAAAGTTTTTTATCAAATTCGCCCCGCTATTTGAGGCCATGGCCGAGTTAAGAGATGTTGCCCTGCTCATTCAAGATATTCAGAGCGCCTCAGATATGGTCTACGACGCACTGAGTAAGCGGGCCTTGAATCATCAACAGCATGACAGCACCGAAGCCACCGCTTTCCGGCAATTATCGGCCCTGCTCCATATCGCTCGTCAGGTATTTAGTATGGATCCTGGATCAGAGGAAAGCCTGGCAGAGTTTTATGCCCTGGAACCTGTCCTGGAGACCTTAGTAGAAATAGGTCCAGAAGCACAGCGAGTCGGACTATTAACGGTGCTAGAGCTTGCCGATCGTAATCGCGAATTACTCAAGCATGATCCGGATCAATTCGCAACAAATTTCTTTGCCTATGAAAGCGTCAGGACCTATCTATTAGTTAATGAAGCTGATGGTATTGAATGGTTCAATCAGGAACGCATGGAGACCTTCCTGGAATATTTTGAGTCGTTCTGCCTGGATGGTCCCACCAAGGAGAGCATCCATTACCTACACCAATCTGTAAAGGAATCCGGATACCAGCTCAATCAGCTTCTGAAAATCTAGCAAGTCCCCCGTTTGACCAACTTTCCACCCCGCTCATGCATGTGGACCGGGGTCTACTTTCATCCCTGTTGATATTCACGAAACCTCCAAACGCGCCAACCTACTTCAAACTCTCCATAATCTGTGGCAGAATAGTAGCATTCAATTTCTCAGCCGCATTAAAGAAAGCCTTATTAG
>JAJRSW010000001.1 GCA_024278595.1 Fidelibacterota bacterium
TAAACAACGACATGTAATCAATCCCCTTATAGCAACCGCGCCTTATCGAACACCAGGATAGAAATGACCCCATACCTGCTTTTTTGATGCTCAGTCTCACTTTATGGGTCATGTCTATCCTAATATTGTTAGTAGTGTCAATTCTATAACCTACATCGATTATTACGTTGATAGAAAGCCCGCTAATACTTTATTTCAGTATAAAATTCTGTCTGTGTCTGGTGATGAATCCCGCAAATCTGAAGATTTTTCAAATGTAGCAACATATCTTGGTGACGGTCCCATTAACAAGAGGGTGGGTTCTGGAGACAATGCAGCCCAACCCACAACATTTAAGGTTGTGTCTTATCCAAATCCCCTTAATCCAATCACTACGATCCGGTATAGTCTTCCGAAGCAATCAAAAGTATTAATATGGATCTATACTGTACCTGGTCAACCAATAGCTACAATCAAAAGTTATTCTAATGATCTACCGTAAGTGATTGGGAATTGGGCATAGGTACCCATAAAATGAAGCCCCTTAGAATATTTGGGGCTTCATGCTTATATCAATAGTTCATTGCTGTTGGCAGCCAATTCTAATTAAAACTCCAGCGTGATCCCGCCCACAGGGAAGGTCTTGAACTGCAGGGCGATAGCTTTGGTGCCATCTTCATTGTAGACATAATCCCAGGGATTATCCCGGTTCGTCACATTCATAATATCCCAAAAGGCTACCATATTGAATTTCTCAAAATAGAAGCGTTGGAGTAGCATAATATCGAAGCGCAGGTAATCGCCCATACGCTTAGTATTCCAATCATCTGAAGCATAGGTATACCATTTCCGAACGTTATGATTATAAGTTTTGGGTGTATAGGGTTTTCCACCCGAATAGCGCAGACGAAAGCTGATCTCAAACTCATCGGCTGGGGCGAAGGGCAGCCAGGAGGTTGATTTTGCCAGAACTGTCTCTTTATAGCTATTATACCACTCATAGTCCATATAGCGGATCTTGTAGCCTCCGATGAGACTGACCACATCACCATAATCATAATCCCAGGGATAGTAAACCTTATCGTCTTTTCTCGGGTCAACCCCTTCAGACACAGAATGTGAATAACTAAAAGTCCCATACCAGTGATTGGAAAATTTCTTTTGAAGAAATAATTCGATACCCTGGGAACGCCCCGATCCGGCATTAATAAAATCCCCGGTGCTATCAGCTCCTGTTGCTGGGTTTGTCAAAATTTCTGACATGGGCATATCTTCGAATGACTTATTATAGACTTCAGCTGTCAAGCGAACATCTTCGCGTGGAAGATACTCCAGCCCCACTGAAATCTGATCTGCATGGTAGAAATCCAGTACTTTTGTATCAGGGCCGCCATAGATCAACATAGCATAGAAGGGCGCCTGGTAATAGCGACCCCCAGCCATATTGGCCTTAATGTTGGGAGCCACTTGGTAGCTGAGATTTACCCGGGGAGAGATATTTGATTGATCAAGATAGGCATTGTATTCAAAACGAGCTCCCAGGGTGAATTCTATTCGATGGCTGGGCTGGTAACGGATCTGTCCATAGAGCCCAATATTTGTGAAGATCTCGGTATAGATAGTATCCGTCGCTTCATAAGTGGCTAGTGTGTCAAAGGGGCGGGCAACTGTGTTGGTGTCATCAAAGAACTGGCTGTAAAAAACATCCTCGGAAACTGGGAGGGCAGGTGCCAGAGAATCAGAGGCGTATCCATAAAGAATTAATTCATCACTGAAGGACATGAGTTCCCAGGTGTTTGGAGCAATTTTCAACTTAGCCCCAAAACTGGTCTCAAAAGATTTATTAAGCTTATAAACCAGATCAGCCTTCAGGATAGTTTCCTGCTCTATGGTTATCCCCTGGTAAAATGTGTCATGTTCGCCTGCAGCGGTGACGTGGTAGGCATCTATGTTTATGGTGACATAGTTTTGACCTAAAGATGCCAGCAAATAGCCTTTTGTGGAGAAGAGGTTTTTATAGGTCAGGCCCAGGGTGTGTTGTTGACTGTCGTAGGCGACATTATCGGCACCCCGATTTTGAGGACCGTCTTCGCCAATAATATCTATTTCATCGATTCCACCGAGGTAGTTCAGGTATAGTTTTTCTTTGTGGCTGAGGTCATAGCTGATTTTCCCCTGAAAAGTCCAATATTTAGGAACTGCCATGAGTCCACTCTGTTGGATGATGAAATCCAGGAAGGATCGTTTTACCGACGCGATGTAGGTGCTGCGTTCGTTAATTGGCCCTTCAAGTGTGACTCCAAAACCTGACATATCGAAGCTCAAGGACGATTCATGATTTTTTGGGTTGCCCTCCCGCACGGTGACATCCATGACGGAAGAGAGTTTGTCACCGTATCTGGCCGGAAAGGCCCCGGCAAAAAAATCGATCCTTTCAATAAATTCAGTGTTGACCATTGTAACCGGACCACCACCGGCACCCTGTTGGGGGTAATGGACCGGGTAGGGGATATCCAGATGATCCATGACAAAAAGATTCTCGCCAGGAGATCCCCCTCGCACAATGATCTCATTGGTCTGATCGGCCCCGGAAACAACGGAAGGGAGGGACTGCATCATACTGAGGATATCATAGGCGCCCACTGGATCAGAGCGAATCTCCTCGATATCAACGCTCCGGACACTGGTTGAGGCATCCTTAACCCGTTCGAAGTAACCGGCAGTGACCACGATATCACTACCGCTAAGTACTGTGGGTTCAAGCGCTATATTTATCACAGATGAGCGACTGGGGAGGGCGCGCACATTGGCTCGGGCTTGGGATTTGTAGCCGATCATATGGACCCTGATGGAATAGCTGCCTACCGGAACATTGAGGATCTCGAAATGTCCATCAATATCGGTAGCTGCCCCAAAATTGGTACCATCAAGAATAACATTCGCCCCGGGTAGTGGTTGTTGTGTATCCCGATCAACAATTTTACCCACGATAGTTCCCAAGGGGGCCTTGGCCATCAGACCCAGGGCCAGCAGGCTGAATATTATCAAGATCTGTAGCGTTTTTTTCATGCTTGAATCCTTAAGCTCTTACGACGGGAGCATGTTTTCGAGATATTGAATATAGGTTTTAAAGGCAGACTGCCCGGTGGGGGTCAGGTTGTAGATACTCACCGGTTTACGATTCACGAAAGATTTTTCCACACTTAAGTAACCACCTTCTTCAAGTTTGCGCAGATGGACACTGAGGTTTCCATCTGTGGCACCCACGGTCTTCTTGATCAGTGAAAAGCTGGCTGGTCCCATGGATGTGAGGGCCGCCATTACAGCCAGACGGATCCGGGAATGGATCAGATCATCGATTTGTTGGTATTCGAAATCAGTCATGATCAATCCTCAGTCAGGGCGGCTTTCCACTGGCGGTTAAAAATAATTCCGGGAACGATCTGCAATCCGACCATCATGACAATCATCAGTGCCAGGGCCAGTGGGCCAGTGATCAGAAAGAGCATGACCGAACCACCCCACCAGCCAAAAGCCAGGTTTCTCACCCAGGTTTTCCCGGTTATGACACCCTGGAGGAAGTAAGCAGTACCCAGCACGGTATACATGACTGCAGTCATATGGTTTAGATCGATGGCGCCAGTGGCACCGCCTAGAAAACCCAGGAGTGTCATTGAGATCAGAACTGCAGTCCAGATCGAATCAATGATTGTCTTTGTGAGGGGGTTACCAATGGAATATTTTTTAGTACGGCGATGGATGACGACCATATAAAGCCAACCCAGACCGACAATGAGAAGGTACAACCAGCCTTGATATTGATTGAGTTGAGATTGATCTAAAATGTAAGAACAGACAGCTGCTATGAGGATCAGTATTCCCCACAGAATAAAACCATAGCCATTATCAGCCACGACCTTCTGGCTATCCTGCATGATGGACTTGATAAAGGCCAGTTGTTCTTTGGCTTGACTATTTTCCTGGTTCGACATGAGTTGCTCCCTTTGATGTTAATAAAGCACTTTAAAATACAAAGTAAGCTAATCAGGATTAATGCCTGAGTCAAGGAATAATCATATTATTAATGTGGCGGAGAATAATCGTATGGAATTATGCTTCCCTTTGGCGGGTTCAGGACAGGCTTCGCCTCAGCAAGACCCGCTTTAGCTTGGTCTCCCTGAGGTGCTTACTGAGTCAAGACGAAGTGCTGGAAGGGAGTTAAATTAAAGTTATCGATCAACTTAATCTTTCGACTAACGTTCGCCGGTTTATTAGCCAATGTATGGACACTATTAAACTGGCCCCGGATAGCCGTATGAACCTATATTCGTCATCCCGAGCGGAGTCGAGGGATATAAAGCCCGAGGCCAAGGTGTCAGAAATTGAAACGTACGAATAACATGGGCCGGTTTAATAGCATGGGTTCACCCAGTTTATGATCATTCAGGATAACAGCTACGAACATGATGCGACCATCGAGCAGGCACGGTCACAGCCCATGCAGACGACAGCTTCTGCGTCAGGTGGCACAAACACCCGTGTGGCAGCAAATTTTGAAATAGAAGCCACCAGCACGAATGTTGTGGGGATATTCACCATCCAGATGATGCCCCAGGCTGATCCAGTGTATGCTGCAGCCAGCATCGATGCCCAAGTCTTTGTGACCACCAACGAGCATTTGATCAAAAGGAAATGATCAATTCATCAGACCAGACCGTGAAACCCCGTCGTCGTTTTGATAGCAGTCTGGAGTTGCACCCCCAACTCCGTTCTAGCGCAAATCTCTGAGTTAAAGACCACATTGCCACTTTGAATGTAGGTCACTACCTGCTGCAACCCCAATTGTTCATAAATAGCTTTAAGATCAGCCATTTTGATCTTTTTCTGACCACTGACGTTAATGCCCCGCAACATTGATATGTAAGCTTACTACTCTTTCGAAGACCAATAATGGTCTTTGCGTTCTTTGGGCTCTCAGTGGTTAAAGAGGAGTCAGGGCTATTTTATATCGAGCCAGATGGGAGAGGAAAGGTATAAGCCTGGCCAGCGTGAGCCATCACTGGTGACCTCAAGTCTGATATAACCACTTGATGAGGGGCTGAATGCCATGGATAGTTCGAACTTATACTGCAGATCAACTGCGTGATACAGAATCGACTCCTCCCGTTCTTTCAGGTTTCCCCAGTAGAGTGTGACGTCCATCTCCGATCCGAATTCAGCGGTACTGAGCCCCTTCATCCTGATCATGAGCTCCTGATCAATCTTAGTCTTGAGGTTTTCCCCAATCCCAAAGGAGTGTGCCTCATGCTCTATGATCAGATCTGCCACCGGTCCAGTTGTCAGAGCAGTTTTCCCGGCCTGCATGGCATGTATCAGATCAGCCAGGTGTCCAGAGTCGCTCCGAAGCAGGGTCCGGGACTGTCCGAAGATATGGTCCTCATTGGTTCCAATCGACCAGAGCGTTAACTTCACATGCCAATTACGATTGAAATTCCCGTGACCATCGCTCCCCCCGTAGGCGGCTAGTCGATGTCCTTTGAGCAAGGCCTCGATCCAGAGCTCTCTGGAGTTTTGAAATGCACTGGAAGCTGGTGTGCCACACAGGATCTGAACCCCATCCAGGCGCGGGTTTTCGTGATCTGCAGCTTCCCAGGAACCGCGGTTTAAAAGTAGCCGAGGCAACCAGGGGAATTTATAAGCCGTGTGGGCACCAACTGAAACAGTATTCTCTGAGCGCTGCGCCAAAACATCATCAATACTTAGTTGCGATCGAACTTTGGGCCAGTCATCACCGCTATCCCCACTGCCAGGGAAATAGACTGGGTCATTGAAATGCAGAAAATGAACCGTCGCATCACGAGCATTGGAAACACTGATCTCTTCACCTGGAATGATGGTTAGATCATGCTGGGCATTCATGGCTTCAATCGCCTTGCGACTTTCGGTCCATTTTTGCAGATCCGGGTCATTTTGAAGATAATTGTCAGGCAGGTTATCCAGATCGTAGGAGTGATCGGTTGCCGTAATAAAATCCAGACCAAATAATTGTGCTGAGCGACGGGTTTGTTCCAACGAAGCACCAAATTCGATCTGGTCATTGGTGAGTGAGGTATGTAGATGAGTATCACCAGCCAGCCACCCGGCCATGTGAGGCAAGACCTCATGCGCCAGTGTAACGCGCAGTGGGTTTTTAGCCGTCTGCGGATAATTATCGACTTCCATCTGACAGGATTTTCCGTTCAGGCTATAGCGCAGGGTGGGTCGGATAGCTATTTCTCCGCTTGGGAGCTGCATATCCAGGACAAATTCAAGCTGAGTTTGGGATTCACTGACCTGCTGGTCAAGTTTCCAGGTTTGTGTACCAACATTGACGCCCTTTTGAATAAGAGTGATCTCCACAGAATGCAGGTGAACCGGATAGATATGAGCATCCTTGATCACCAGAAAAATAGTCAGGTCCTGGCCGGGCTGCAGTCGCCAGGGAACATCAAAAATAAGTTCCGGTTCCCGTCGAAAATAGCGGCTGAAGGGAATCCAGAAGCGAAAGTGGGTCTCGGCATATAAACCGATCAGGGGCAATGTGGAAAAAAGATCATTCAGATTCAGTTCGCTGGGTAAATTCATAAGCCATTAATATGGGTTTAACAGGAGAAAGTCAAAAGTCGAAAGTCAGAAAGTCGAAAAGCCTGCCGGGACTTGTGAAGGCGTAACCGATAGGTGAAGATCCCAGCTCTAGTGAGCAAAGTCCGGTCTGGAATATGGAATTTATTCTTGTCATACTGAATCTACTGTGTGAAGACCGCCTTCAGCATAGGCAGGGGGAGTTGAAGTAGATTGATTGGACTGTAAAATAAATGGGAGGGCGGAAATATAAGGCACAGTGAACGTGGAGGTGTTTGGTTTCACTACATGGACCATAATAATGTTGGGACAAGTAGCTATACTTCGGTCTTAATATGAAAATTACCTTAGTGGCTAGAGTTTTGAAAGTGGACCCCTCGATTAACCTCTCGGACTCTGGACCTTCGACTTTGGACTTTAGACTTTGGACTTTGGACTTTGGACTTTCGACTGATCAGATAAAAAGTTTGCCATGATTTCGGACCTCGGTTAACTTCGCGCCACTTAAGCAGGAGAGCGGGTAGCTAATTATGGGAAGTACATCAGATATAAAAAATAACCTGGTCATGGAGTTTAATGGGAATCTCTGGAAAGTTGTTGAATTTCTTCATGTTAAACCTGGTAAGGGCAATGCTTTTGTCAGGACCAAACTTAAGAAGATTACCGGAGGACAGGTTATCGATCAGACCTTTCGCTCTGGCGAGAAGATCAAGGATGTCAAATTGATCGCTAATGAGATGACCTTTCTCTACGCTGATGAGAGTCACTATCACGTCA
>JAJRSW010000085.1 GCA_024278595.1 Fidelibacterota bacterium
CAGAAAAAACTTTCCGAAATTCTACAAATCGCGGATATACTCGATAGGTAATACACCTCTATTATTCTAACTCACTCATCTTCAGTGACTTACACTATTACTCAATTCTTAAAGCGTAAACTCAGGCTAGAGTTCCATCCCTTATCTCATGGAATGCGATGGGTATCGTAATGACATCTGGAATAACTGAAGCGCTTTGATCTCCTCTCAACCCTTCAATACTTTGTTGAATGGCCAACAATTCCTCTGGAGTAGGATCTACATTACCACAGCGCTCTGCTCCCCTGATTGAAGTTGTAATTCCTATCAGTAAACTTAAGACCATGTAAATAAGGGTGATGTGAGAGCTTTTCATTTTACATACTCCTTCTTTTGCATTTGCATTTTGTATCAATTACAAGATGAATTTCCAAAATATTATTCTGTTTTTACTAACGAATCCCTCTGGCAATCAAGGCACCGGCACTTTCTGAACCAAAATCAAAGTTTACACCAACCATTACTGCTTGATTATTAGCCAATCGAGCGTTTACATACCAATTTCCATACTGGATGTCAATTTGTGTATCCAAGGACCAATTATTCCCATCGAAATGGCTCACATCGCCAACCTCACTGAAAATCATGACATCTGCTGGTGATTGAACAGAAAGTGCATTAAAATCTTCGTGATGAATATTCGCTTCTTGAGAAAGCAAAATATCAATTTCACCACTATAAAAATTGTATTTTATTAATCCTTCTCTGGAAACTACATAACAAGTATCACCGTAAACATCCACAGCAGACATTCTACCATAATCACCCTCTGTATAGTCTCCTAAATAGTCTGGTGCATAGAAAAGAGTCTCCCAAATGCCTTCATGATACATCAGTGTCACACTTTCATGGTTACCGTCGAGATTTCGAAATCCTGTTGCAAAAATATAACTTCCATCCTCGGAGCCAGAGACACGATATAGATCCGTACTAACCCCGCTCTCCATTTTGGTGAAGTTTGAGCCATCGTAGTGAAGAATCCCCCCTTCATGACCAACAAAATACATATCGTCTGGAGATGACCCCCAAGAGTCGAATCCTGCACTCACATCTAAACCCATTTCAGTCAGATTATATTGGGTCCAACCAATTCCATCCCAGTGAACAGGATAGCTGTATTTAGTCACCCAAATATCATCATCTGCAAAATAGAATACACTATGGAGGTCGGCAGTATTGATAATTTGCAGTAATTCCCAATGACCTCCATCCCAGTGGGCTGCATTATATTCCATGGTATCAGTCTCAATATTGCCCACTACCCAGATGTTATTCTCATCAACAATAGCCACATCATATAATCTGCTTCCATAGGTCCCCAGCTTTTCCAGCGTCCAGCTAAAATCATGACTGCTGATATCAAGAGTCGTAAGCTCCAAAACAAGAGAGGAGTCAAGACTTGTACCCTGCTCAGTAAAATAGGCTCGATAGGAATAAGAAGTATTTAACACCAGACCCTCATCTACAATCGTGGTATCGGATCCGATGACCCCTGCCTCCAGAACTACTTGTCCATCCCGGGTCAATACAAAGCCCCAGTTTTGACTGGTATCTCCCACACTAACATTCAAAGTAGCAGAAGTAGTCCAGGTACTTCTCAACACCAGGTTGATGCTTGTATCCCGCACTTCCGGATCAGTTGTTACTGTCACTGCAAGGGAAGAATCTTGAAGCTCTCCATTCATCAAAAAATAGGCGGTGTAGTTATATTCAGTATTAGTGATTAATCCTGTATCGATGATGGTCGTATCGCAAGCCCAGACCTCCAGTTGAAATACGATGGAATCATCCCTACTCAAGGCAAAACCCCAGCTTTTGGTGGTATCCTCGACACTGATCTGCAAGGTTACAGTTGTGGCCGTAGTATCAACAACTTCCAGATAGATGCGTGTATCACGCTCTTCGATAGGGTCCGGCGGGTTGGGGCAGCTTATAAAAACATTGACGAATATTAGAGTGAGTAAAAAAGCAATAATTCTCATACAAAACACCTTTCATTATCGATTGGTCTAATTTTGTATAAGATATTCATCCGTTGATGACCCCTACTTTGCGACACTCAATTTTATATAATTGGTGGGAAAATATAACCCCCATTCATAATGTTTCAATAAATATCGTATAATTGGAGTAATATCATCATACAAGGGGTTTAGTAAATATTAAGAATTCTATCGTTCCACAAAGTTTATTAACTGTAATCGTTTGATAGTGAAACTGTTACAGCGGGGGTGACCTGTTGAATTCAGGCAACTAAAGTAAAGTTTGCTCGATAATTACCCCAGGCTTCAGCCTGGGGGCTACACATACCTCGGATTATCAGGGCTTTAGCCCAATTGCGTTTCTAATTATTTTGGGCTAAAGCCCGATTTTCCGTTGAGATTAATAATCCCCACGCTGAAGCGTGGGGTAAGTGATAAGTTATTGTTATTCGTATCATTGCAGAAACCAGAGCGATCACATTATACCTTATACTATAATTTCTTAAAACTTTATGACTGTAATTAGAAAACTTCTGTTTAGCCAGTTCACCAGCTCAGCCGTTCACGGCTGGGAATCCAAATCAGCAAAAAAATGATAAGGCCGTTAACGGCCTTTGGGCTCTTTCTGTATTTTTTTTACTGAGACGACGGGGTCTCACCCGAATTAGCCATTGATCATGGGCAATTTTACACCACGTTCATTGGCGACATCGATCGCAATCTCGTAACCGGCATCGGCATGGCGTGCCACACCCATTCCTGGATCACTGGTTAGGACCCGTTCCAGGCGCTCATCCATCTCTTTGGTTCCATCTGCCACAATGACCATCCCGGCATGAATGGCATAACCCATACCTACGCCGCCACCATGGTGAACTGAGATCCAACTGGCACCGCCAACGGCATTGACCAGCGCGTTCAGGATGGGCCAGTCAGCCACCGCATCAGAACCATCTTTCATGGCTTCAGTCTCACGGTTGGGTGAAGCAACTGAGCCGGAATCAAGATGATCACGACCAATGACCAGTGGTGCAGAGATCTCGCCATCACGGACCAGCTTATTCATGGCCAGACCCAGCTTGGCCCGTTCACCATAACCCAACCAGCAAATTCGACTGGGAAGTCCCTGGAAGGCAACCTGATCATGGGCCATATCGATCCAACGGATCAGGGCTTCATCTTCAGGAAACAGTTCTTTTACCAACTCATCAGTGCGGTATATATCTTTGGGATCACCAGACAGGGCTACCCAGCGGAAGGGCCCCTTCCCTTCGCAGAACAAAGGTCTGATATATTCAGGGACAAAGCCTTTTAAATCAAAGGCATGCTCTACCCCGGCTTTTTCAGCCTGGGCACGGATATTATTCCCATAGTCAAAAACAACGGCGCCGGCTTTTTGGAAGGCCAACATGGCTTCAACATGACGCGCCATGGATTTGTAGCTCATCCTAACATATTTTTCAGGATCAGCTTCTCTCAGGGCATTGGCTTCATCAAAACTGAGGCCATGAGGGAAATACCCGCGTAATTCATCATGAGCAGAAGTTTGATCGGTAACTATATCAGGTATAAAACCACGTGAGATAAGTTCAGGCAGGATATCGGCAGCATTCCCCTCCAGACCAATACTTAAAGCCGTCCCCTCTTGCTGGGCTGTTTTGATCCAGCTTAAGGCTTCAGCCAGATCTTTGGTCGCTTTGTCCAGGTAACGGGTATCGAGCCGTCTTTGAATGCGGCTTGGATCGATCTCAACCACCAGTGCAATGCCATTATTCATGGTAACAGCCAGGGGTTGAGCACCACCCATGCCTCCCAGACCAGCCGTCACAACCACCTTACTTCTTAAATCGCCCCATCCGTGTTGTTTGGCTAATGATGCCAGAGTTTCGTAGGTTCCCTGAAGAATCCCCTGGGTTCCGATATAGATCCAACTACCGGCGGTCATCTGACCGTACATCATCAACCCTTTTTTATCCAGTTCATTGAAGTGTTCCCAAGTGGCCCAATTGGGCACCAGCATGGAATTGCTGATCAGGACTCGGGGGGCCTGTTCATGGGTTTTAAAGACGGCTACGGGTTTGCCGGACTGGATCATCAAGGTTTCATCATTTTCAAGTTCAGTGAGGGATTTGAGGATGGCATCAAAGGCTTCCCAATTACGGGCTGCTTTGCCATAGCCTCCGTAGACGATCAACTGATCAGGATCTTCAGCAACATCAGGGCTCAGGTTATGTTGGATCATGCGGTAGGCAGCTTCCTGATGCCAACCCTTACAATGCAATTTGCTACCTGTAGGCGGTGTGATGATACGCCCCATAGTGCCTCCTAATTTTTTAAACTACGATGGATCTGATCAAAATAACGTGGGTTCTTTTCATAGGTATCATAGGAAAAGATGACCATGTTCTTAAAACCGGCCGCACGGGCATGACCAATCTTCGCGCTGGATGTAAAACTATTCTGGTTATAGGTTGCGATCCCCATATAGATCTGACCGGGTGAAATGTTCTTATTTTTGATGGACGTCATGCTATGAATAAAATCCCGATCCGCTTTGGCATAGTTCATGGGAACTACAAAATCTATGCTGCCATTGCCCAGCCAGGTTGGCCAATCCTGAAAAAAACGGGTTCTGGCAATATCAGGATTTGGTTTTACCGCAGCAGACAATTTAGTGCCAGGACGGATATGCTGCATACTGTTGTGGATACGGTCGATAAAGAGGGTCAGTTCTGACCGTCGGAATTCGTTCCAGTAGACCCAATATTTTTCTTTATCCTCCGGGTTAAGCCGGTACCAGTAGGAGCCTTTGCCATTTCCCAGGGTGATGGGATCCACATTATATTTCATGAGGAATTTTTTTCGTCCTGCCCGATTATACCCATAGTCACGATCTTGAAAACGGACATAATCAAGATGAATCCCATCAACCGGATAATTCATAACGATCTCGTTGATGACCCTCAACAGATGCGCATTCACATCATCATTCATGGGTGAAAGATAAACACCCTCACGACCCTTCCGACCATTCTGATCCACAAATTCAAGATCACTCTTCCCTCGTCCGTTTACTTCAACCCAATCCGGGTGGCGGTTAACAATATGGCTTAGATCGGATGGAAGTTTCCGGGCAGACCAGGATAGATACATATTGACCCAGGCATGAATTTTAATGTTACGAGCATGAGCCAGGGGGATAATGTCTTTGAGGGGGTCATAATCACCGCGAGGGAGAAGTGTTGAACGCGGTACTATTTGACTATTATAGTAGGCATCGGCGCGACCTCTGACCTGGACAAAAAGATCGGTGTAGCCGTTGGCACTGGCGAACTCGACCAGTTTTCGCACTTTTTGGGGTGAAGTGATGGAATGGCGCACGACCCAGATACCCTGAACCGGCCTGGACAGGAGTAATTGGGGTAAACTTATCAGTAATAAAAAGGCAGGGATGATCCCTGCCTTTAGATATCTCAGTTTCATCAAATTCTCAAGATAGAATCAAATGATCAGGATTTGTCCGATTCGGTTTCAGATTGCTCTGATTCCTCTGCAGTTTCTGCTGGAGCTTCAAGCTCTTCAGTCACTACTTCAGCTTCTTCAACAGTTTCGGTAACGGCTTCCTCAACAACAGCTGGAGCTGCAGCTTTCTTAGCCTTTGCCTGCTTGGCAGGGGCTTTAGCCACGTCCCCGGAAGGGTCAAAATCCACCAAAGCAAGAATTGATACATGGGCTGCATCATTCTTACGCTGTCCCAATTTAATAATGCGGGTATAGCCGCCATTACGATCAGCATACTGCGGAGCGATCTCATCAAACAGAATCTGCACCACATCTTTATGAGGGATCACTTTTAGCACCAGCCTGCGGGAATGGAGATCACCTTTTTTGGCTTTGGTGATCAGCGTTTCTGCCAGACGACGGGCTTCAAGCGCCTTTGGGTGTGTGGTCCGGATCTGCTTATGCAGGAACAGGTTCGCAGCCATGTTAGCCAACATGGCTTTGCGGTGGCTGGCTGTCCGGCCCAGTTTTCTACCATCTTTTCTATGTCGCATACTATAAAACCAGCCTATTCTTCAGAAATGTATTTTTCGATTTCCATTCCAAAATGCAACCCAAGCTCAGCGAGTTTTTCATTAAGCTCAGTCAGAGATTTCCGTCCAAAGTTCTTGTAACGAAGCATCTCTTGTTCTTCCTTGCTGACCAGATCGGAAATATTCTTGATCTCAGCAGCCTGGAGACAATTATAGGAACGAACTGATAATTCAAGTTCATCAATACTGCGTTTTAGCTCATTACGAATCCGGAGGACTTCTTCATCGATCTCAGATTCGGGTTCAGTGATCAATTTGATATCTTCGGTAACGAAGATACGGACATGATCAATGAGCATTTTGGCAGCATAGTTTACGGCTTCCTGAGGAGCTAGACTACCATCAGTTTTGACTAGCAGGTCCAGCATCTCAAGATCTTCATCTTCGCTGCCCTGAAGTTGTTCAACCACATAGGTTGCTTTCATAACGGGCGAGAAGATACTATCAATGAAAATGGTGCCGATTGGGTAATCCGGCAGTTTATTCTGATCCGCAGAAACATAACCGCGCCCCCGCTGAATTCTCAGCTCGATACTGAGTTCAGCTTCATCGTTCAAAGTAGCGATATGATGCTCAGGGTTAAGGATCTCGAACTGATCCTCACCATTATTGATATCAGCTGCAGTGAAGATATGGGGTCCTTTAAAGGTGAGCTGAACTTTGTCTGGATTTGAATCCAGCAGTTTAAAACGCACACCTTTAAGGTTCAGAATAATATCTGTTACATCTTCTTTAATACCTTTTATAGTGGCAAACTCGTGCTGCACATTATCCATGCGTACACTGGTTATGGCGGCTCCGGGCATAGAAGAAAGTAGTACACGACGTAAACCGTTACCGATGGTAACTCCGTATCCCCTCTCGAGTGGCCCAACAACAAAACTTTGTTGATTAGCACTACCACCATCTTTGATCTTAAACGATGTAGGTATGTGAAAATTAGGCATATTATCCTTTCTCCACTTTACTTGGAGTACAACTCTACAACGAGCTGCTCATTGTATTCATCATGAACCTGGTCACGTGCAGGGGCTTCAACATAGATACCTTCCATGTTGGCCTTATCCAGTTTTAACCAGGGATTGCTACCTTCACCCTGTACCCGACGCATGGCGTCGTGGATAAACTCGAGCTTTTTACTTTTTTCACGAACTTTGATCATATCGCCTGGTTTCATCTGAAAACTAGGGATATTGACCTTTCTGTTATTCACCAGAAAATGCCCATGATTTACAAGCTAGCGAGCCTGCCGGCGTGTTCTGGCAAAACCCAGCCGATACACCGTATTATCCAAGCGACTTTCCAGCATGACTACCAGATTGTGACCAGTGATACCTTTTTTCAAGTTGGCTTTCTTGAAATAGTTACGAAACTGTTTTTCAAGAATACCATAAAGGTATTTCATTTTTTGTTTTTCTTTCAGCTGCAAACCGTATTCTGACAGCCTGCGGCGATATGAAGGACCATGTTGTCCCGGAGGATAATTTTTGGTCGGGGAAGCGAATTTCGGTGACTCGAAAGCCTGAAATCCTAACCGACGGCAAATTTTACCACGGGGTCCATTAAAACGTGCCATAGCTTATAATTCCTTAAACGCGACGTTTTTTAGACGGACGGCACCCATTATGAGGGATGGGTGTGATGTCTTTAATTGCTGTAATCTCAAGACCCAGTGCTGCAATGGAGCGAATAGCTGATTCACGACCACCACCTGGACCTTTTACCCGAATCTCAGCACGCTGTAATCCGGCATCCATGGCCTCTTTAGCAACCTTCTCGGCAGCCAATGAAGCGGCAAATGGCGTATTTTTACGGGAGCCTTTGAATCCGGCAACACCGGAACTGGCCCATGCGATCACATTACCGTTGCGATCCGTGATACTGATGATTGTATTGTTAAAGCTGGCCTTAATATGGACAATGCCCTCAGGCTCTACTTTAAGTTTTCTTTTTTTCCGGGATTTAGCTTGAGCTTTAGCCACTTAACTATCTCCTACTTCTTCTTGATGCCGACATTACGTTTACGGCCTTTACGGGTGCGAGCATTATTCTTGGTATTCTGCCCACGCACCGGTAAACCGCGACGATGTCGCAATCCACGATAACATCCAATATCCATGAGACGTTTGATATTCATCTGGGTCTCATTTCTCAGGGCACCTTCCACCTGATAATCCTTGGTAATTACCTCGCGAATCTCTCTAACTTGATTTTCATCGAGGTCCTGTACTCTTATTTTCGGATCGACACCTGCTTTTTCACAGATCTCACCGGCAATATGATAACCAATACCATAAATGTAAGTCAGCCCATACTGGAGCTGTTTGTTTCTTGGTAAGTCAACACCTGCTATACGTGCCAAGTGATTACTCCTTAACCTTGTCTTTGCTTATGTTTAGGATTTTCGCAAATAACTAACACCTTGCGCTTACGGCGAACCACTTTGCACTTATCGCAAATTGGTTTTACTGATGCTCTAACTTTCATTGATCTACGTCCTATTTAGTTATTTGTAGCGGTATGTGATCCGTCCACGAGAAAGATCATAGGGTGATAATTCTACCGTAACCTTATCTCCTGGAAGTATTTTGATATAATGCATTCGCATTTTACCTGAGATGTGAGCAAGCACTTCATGACCATTTTCGAGTTTCACGCGAAATGAGGCATTTGGAAGATTTTCCATAATATTCCCATCTGCTACGATCATTTTCTCTTTTGCCATAAGGCTCCTTACCCTAATCAAATACCGTTTTTTCAGTTGTACTCAGCACAACTGGACCATTCGCAGTAATTGCGATGGTGTGTTCAAAGTGAGCTGAATATTTCCCGTCACGGGTCCTGACAGCCCAACCATCATCACCAGTGTAAATCTCTTTCACACCAGCATTTATCATCGGTTCGATAGCGAGACACATACCTGCCTTCAGAACCACACCAGTCCCGGCGATACCATAATTAGGTACCTGGGGATCTTCATGTAATTCCTGGCCAATACCATGCCCGACTAATTCACGAACAACGCTATAACCATGTGATTCACAGAATGATTGTATCGCGTGTCCAATGTCATTAAGGTGGTTTCCCGGAAAACACTGTCCAATGCCGCGGTGCAGTGATTCCCTTGTTACGTCAAGCAGCTTTTGATGCTCCTTTGAGATCTTACCGACTGCAAAGGTCTTGGCATGATCTCCGTAATATCCATCCACAATGGCACCACAATCAACCCCAATAATATCACCTTCGTTGAGCACCGATGTATCTGGAATGCCGTGCACAACCATATCGTTAGGTGACAAACATAGCGTAGCCGGAAAGTCATACAGGCCCTTAAAGCCCGGTATAGCTCCCTGACTCAGAATGTAGTCTTCTGCAACAGCATCCAGCTCTTGCAGTGTTACCCCGGGTTGAACGAGATCTTCAACCTTCAACAGGGCTTCATGAACGATTTTGGCAGCACGCCGGATCGTCCGGATCTCATCCTCTGATTTGTACCGAATCATATCAAAAAACGCAGCTTACATAAATTACATCCGCCGACGGCCACGTAGCTTGCCGGATTTCATAAACCCGTCATAGTGACGCATCAGAAGATGTGATTCAACCTGCTGCAATGTATCCAATGCAACACCAACCATGATCAACAGGCTGGTTCCCCCAAAAAAACTAGCAACATCATAATCAACATTTAAAAAGTTTACGATGATCGATGGAAAAACTGCGATCAAGGCCAGTGCAATGGCACCAGGCAAAGTAACTCTTGTGAGTATGTTATCGATGTATTCAGCAGTTCTTTTCCCTGGACGAATCCCTGGGATAAAACCACCTTGCTTTTTCATATTATCAGCAACTTCAACTGGATTGAACGCAATCGCAGTATAGAAGTAAGTAAAAAACACAATAAACAGTCCAAAAACAGTCAGATAAAATGGGTGGTTAAAGTCAAAAAGTCTCAACATGGTACCAACCCAGGCACTATCTGAAAAGTAGGTGCCAACCATACCAGGGAGCATCAGGATCGCCTGAGCAAAGATAATAGGCATTACACCGGCAGTATTGATCCTCAAGGGAATATGGGTAGACTGACCACCATAGACCTTACGGCCTACAACCCGTTTGGCATATTGCACCGGGATCTTCATGGTGCCCTGGGTCAGGAGAATTACCCCTGCTACAACTGCCACCAGAATACCCATGAGGAGTATCTCGGTGAAAATGGTATGGACATCATTCTGGACATAATGGATCTCTTTAAAGATTACCTGAGGCAAGCGTACCAGAATACCAATCATAATGATCAGAGATATCCCATTTCCAATACCACGATCAGTAATTTGCTCACCCAGCCACATCAAAAAGATGGTGCCGGTAACCAGTGTGATCACAGTCAGAGCCATGAAGCCGGGACCACCATCCGGGACAACCTTGGCAGTTGCACCTCCGACCGAGGCTTCCATACTACTGAGAAATATTCCAATTCCCCAGGCCTGCATGGTAGCGATCAGTACTGTGGCATATCTGGTCAACTGAGTGATCTTCTTGCGGCCTTCTTCGCCCTCTTTCTGTAGTTTTTGGAAATATGGAATAACCGATCCTAGTAACTGCAGGATAATGGAAGCAGAGATATAGGGCATGATGCCAATGGCAAACACGGTGGCCTTTTTAAAGTTACCACCAGCGAAAAGATCAAATAAACCCAAAAATCCCTGCATCCCCTGCTGCAAGTTATCAATGGCAGCACTCAGTACGTCAACATCGACACCGGGAAGCGGAACATGACTTCCAAGACGAAATACGGCGATGACCCCCAGGGTAAAGAGGATGCGCTGTCTTAATTCCGGGATCCGGAAAATTATTTTGATTTTTTCAATCATCTACGGGTTACCTTTCCCCCAGCGGCTGTGATCTTTTCTGCGGCAGATTTGCTGAAAGCATCGACTGTAATTTCAACAGCACGATCGATCTCACCATCGCCCAGTACTTTGATCAAGCTTTCAGCCTTATTGATCAGGCCAGCTTCCACCAGAATGGCGGCATCAATGGTCGCAGCTTCAATCCTGGCCAAGTCCCGGAGATTCAGAATTTCATATTCCTTGCGGAAGTGATTGGTAAAACCACGTTTTGGTAATCTTCTGTGCAAAGGCATCTGACCACCCTCAAAGAGACCGGCACTTTTGGATCCTGTTCTGGAACCATAACCTTTTTCACCGCGACCGGCATTACGACCCCACCCGGAGGCATTGCCACGACCGATGCGTTTCCGGTTTTTTGTAGAACCGGCAGCTGGTTTCAAATCACCTAATTTCATTTATACTTTCTCCACTGTGACCAGATGTTTCACTTTAAAGATCATACCCTGAATAACCGGATTGTCTTCATGGATGACACTATGGTCAATCCGCTTTAAACCAAGCGCTTCAACAGTTCGTTTTAATTTTTCCTTCTGCCCGATAAGCCCTTTGATCTGGGTTACCTTGACCTGCTCGACTTTTTTCTTGGCACTCATTTTAGTTAAATAACTCCTGAATGGAAATTCCACGTTTACGGGCGATCTCAGTCGCATCATTCAGTTGTGAAAGCCCTTCCATAGTTGCCTTGATGACATTATGGGGGTTACGAGTCCCCAGGATCTTAGCCAGAACATCAGTAATACCAACCTGTTCCATAATGGCACGAATGGCACCACCTGCAATGATCCCGGTACCGGGTGAGGCTGGCTTTAACATGACTCGACCAGCGCCGTATTTCCCAATAACTGCGTGGGGGAGCGTCCCGTTAACGATCGGTACCCGGACAACACTTTTTTTCGCGTTCTCTTTCCCCTTGTTAACCGAGCTCATCACCTCATTGGCTTTACCCAGACCCACACCAACATGACCATTTCCATCGCCTACAACAACTATTGCATTGAAGCTAAATCGACGACCACCCTTGACTACTTTCGCAACCCGGTTGATCTTGACGACCTTCTCCTCTTTGAATTCAATTTCACTGGGATTAATAGATCGTTTCATTAACACTCCAATCCTGCGGCTCTTACCGAATCAGCCAACGCCTTGACACGGCCGTGGTATTTAAACCCATTACGGTCAAAAACGACCTTTTTAATACCTGCTTTTTTGGCTTTTTCAGCAATGGTTTTTCCCAGTGCCACACTTGCGTCAGTTTTAGTACTGTCTTTTTTCAACTGCCCTTTGACCGTCTCCTGAAGATCTGTACTGCCAAAGATCACCCGACCTTCGAGATCGTTGACCACCTGAGCATAAACGTGACGATTGCTGCGGAATACAACCAAACGGGGTACCTCTGCTGTCCCCGCCAAACGGGCGCGCAGAGCTTTTTTCTTTTTCAGCCTTTTAAGTGCTTTTGCTGATTTAGGATACTTCACAGCTTAAATCCTTTATTTTCCAACAGTTTTACCGGCTTTACGTCTCACATATTCACCCTTATAGCGAATACCTTTACCCTTGAAGGGTTCCGGGGGACGCACTGCACGAATCTTAGCAGAAATCTGACCGACCATATATTTATTATAGCCACTCACGGTGAAATTGGTGTTCCCCTTCTGCACGTCATATTTGATCCCATCAACTGCACCAATAAATACAGGATGAGAAAAACCAACGTTAAGCAGTAGTCCACCCTGCTGAGGCAGTACAGTAAAACCAGTACCTATGACTTCCAAATCACGCGAGAAACCAGTCGATACGCCTGTAATCAAATTATTAATCAATGCTCGAGTCAGACCATGGGCAGCACGAGCTTCTTTATCATCAGAATCACGAGTAACGATAATTTCGTTCTCTACCTGTTCAACCTTAACCAATGCCAGAAAGTCTAATTCATCAACACCTTTAGGACCTTTGGCCTCAATGGTATTGCTATGGATCTTAACCTCAACACCACTGGGGATGGTAACGGGCATTTTACCTATTCTAGACACAACTACCCCCTACCACACATGACACAGGACTTCACCACCGACACGCTCTTTCTTAGCTTGCTTATCGGTGACCACACCACGGCTGGTTGTGAGGATGGCGATCCCCAGACCATTGCGAACGCGTGGCAGATTATCAGCAGGTACATAATGACGACGACCAGGACGACTGATCCGGGTCAAACCAGTGATAACCGGTGAGCCTTGGGCTGTATATTTCAAGTAAACACGTAATACATTCTGCTTATCATCTTCGACAATAACAAAATCTTTAACATATCCTTCCAGCTTAAGTAACAACGCCATACGCAGCTTCAGGTTAGAACTGGGTATATCAGTCCACCGGTGACCAGCTTGTTGGGCATTACGAATGCGGGTTAGGAAATCAGCGATTGGATCATTCATTGACATATTGAATGGTCTCCTTACCAACTGGCCTTAACAATGCCAGGAATTTCTCCTTTAAGTGCCAACTCACGAAAACAGATCCTACATAGACCGAATTTGCGTAGATAACCACGCGGTCTTCCACACACACGACAGCGATTGTAGCCTCTCACCTTAAACTTAGGTGTTCGTTTTGCTTTGGCGATCAGGGATTTTTTAGCCATAATTTAAATTGCTCCTATACCTGCTTGCGACGAAAAGGAATACCCAGGGCTGTTAAAAGCTCAAAGGCCTCCTCATCAGTCCGAGCAGAGGTAGTAATACTAATATCCATCCCGTTGACACCCTCGATCTTATCGTAATCGATCTCCGGGAAGATAATCTGTTCCTTAATACCAAGACTGTAGTTCCCGCGACCATCAAAAGATCTGTTTGGAACTCCATTGAAATCACGCACCCGGGGTAAAGCAATTGCGATTAGGTGGTCCAGGAATTCCCACATGGTCTTTCCATGGAGGGTGACTCTGGCGCCGACTGGATCTCCAGCCCGCAGCTTGAAGTTTGAAATTGCTTTTTTGGCTTTGGTGATAACTGCCTTTTGTCCTGCGATAGTGGTCAATTCATTAACCGCTGCCTCAAGCCGACGAGGTTCTTCTTTAGCTTTTCCCAAACCCATATTGAGGGTGATCTTCTTCACAGTAGGAACCTGCATCGTACTTGAATACTCAAATTTATTCATGAGTACAGGAACAACTTCTGCGACATATTTTGCTTTTAATCTAGGTGTATAATCACTCATATCTACTCACACCTTATCGGTCGATGATTTCGCCGGTCGCTTTTAAAAAGCGAACCTTGCGACCATCATCCAAAAATTTATAGCCAACCTTGGCCGGCTTCCCATCCTGAAGAAGCGCCACGTTAGAAACATGGAGTGCCGCCTCTTTTTCAATGATGCCGGACGGGGCATTTGCTGAGGTTTGACGTTGATGTTTTTTGATAAAGTTGACCCCTTCAACCAGCACCCGCTGACTTTTCGGGAATACTGCCAGGACTTTACCAGTCTTGCCTTTATCTGCACCAGACAAAACAGCAACCTGGTCATTTTTTTTAATTTTCATCTCGAAGCCTCCTACAGCACTTCCGGCGCCATAGAAACGATGCGCATATGTTTTTTCTCACGCAATTCGCGGGCAACGGGTCCAAAAATACGCGTACCACGAGGTTCACCCTGGGCATTCAGCAAAACAGCAGCATTTTCATCAAAGCGAATATAGCTGCCATCTTTGCGACGGATCTCTTTCTTGGTTCTGACAACAACGGCGGTGGTGACTTCACCTTTTTTAACCGTACTGTTGGGGATGGCATGTTTGACCGTGCACACAATCAGATCACCTACGGAGGCGTATCGACGGCGGCTGCCACCAAGAACCTTGAAACAGAGGACTTCCTTAGCACCTGTGTTATCAGCGACTGCGAGTCGTGTTTCTTGTTGTATCATTGTCTCACCTGTTACTAGGCTTCTAGAGCCTGCTTAACGGTTTCCAGGAGTCTCCAACGCTTATCTTTAGATATGGGACGACTCTCAATTATTTTTACCTCATCACCAACTCTGGATACGTTTTTTTCATCATGAGCTTTAAAATTCTTGCTCTTTTTGATAAATTTACCGTAAAGTGGGTGACGCAAACGGCGACTTACTTTTACCACGATGGTCTTATCCATTGAATTGCTGATCACAACCCCTTGAAGGACCTTACGTTTTCCGCGTTCACTCATACTGCCTGCCCTTTATCTTCACGGATCCCCAACTTCAGTTCTCGAAGTACAGTTTTTATCTGTGCTATTTCGCGACGCAATTCTCTCAGACGAGTTGGTCTTTCCAATTGCTGAAGCGCTTTTTGAAAACGAAGATTTGCCATCTCTGTCTCATTATCAGAGAGTTTATTTTGCAAGGCTTCAAGTGATAGATCTTTTAAATCAGAAGACTTCATAATCAACTCTCGTGAATATCGCGCCTGGCGACGGTTTTAGTTTTAATTGGTAATTTATGTCCGGCCAGACGGAAAGCTTCTGATGCAGTTTCAAAATCCACACCATCAACCTCGAATAAAACCCGACCGGGTTTGACAACGGCCACCCAATATTCAGGTGAACCCTTTCCCTTACCCATACGAGTTTCAGCAGGTTTGATGGTAACCGGCTTTTGTGGAAATATACGAATCCACATCCGGCCTGATTTACGCACCTTTCGAACGATGGCAACACGAGTAGCTTCGATCTGGCGACTGGTTATCCAACCTGCCTCAAGCGCTTTCAGGCCAAAGGTGCCGAATGAGACTTCATTCCCCCTGGCTGCGTTACCATGCTTTCTTCCGCGATGATGCCGACGGTATTTAACCTTTCTTGGCATTAACATGATCTATTCTCCCTTAACCGGCAATTCCGATGGCTTCCCCGTTACAGATCCAAACCTTGACGCCAATAACGCCATAAGTGGTTTGAGCCTCTACCAGAGCATAATCAATATCGGAACGCAGGGTATGCAGCGGTACCCGACCTTCATGGAAGGTTTCGGTACGTGACATTTCAGCGCCGCCCAGACGACCGGATACAGTCACCTTGATTCCCTCAGCTCCCATTCGCATGGTGGACTGGATCGCTTTTTTTGCCGCACGGCGGAAAGCGATCTTTTTCACCAGCTGATCAGCAATATTTCTACCGACCAAACGGGCACATAATTCAGGGCGCTTGATTTCATTTACATTGATCTGTATTTCTCGACCAGTAAGTCTGCGAATTTCTTCCCGGAGACGATCAACTTCCTCACCTTTTCTGCCA